>NZ_JBHWIO010000014.1:94282-130094 GCF_042732075.1 Kitasatospora sp. NPDC059812 | reverse complement strand
GGGGACGGACCCTGGACACTGGTCCGAGACGGCCTACCTGTTCACTCCTTCCTCTTGCAGGTCGTCTGCTTGGGCGAAGCGACTTCGTGTCGCACTGGTGGTACTCCGTTCGTTCGTGGCCTCTCGACCTCAAGAGGCACGGTACGCCTTCATGGCATAACGTGCCAATAAGTCCTCTGAGTGTCACTTCGGCGCACCGCGCCACAGTGGCACCGGCCCGCGTACGCTGACCCTGTGACCGGACGCCCCACCCTGAATCAGCGCCGCCGCGACGCCACCCGGCTGGACATCGCCCGCACCGCCGCCGCGCTCTTCGCCGAGCGCGGGGCCGAGGCGACCACCGCCGAGGAGATCGCCCTCGCGGCGGGCATCTCGCTGCGCACCTTCTACCGGTACTTCTCCGTCAAGGAGGACGCCGTCGCGCCACTGCTGGCGGCCGGCGGGCGCCGCTGGGTCGACCAGCTCGCCGAGGCCCCGGCCGATCTGCCGCTGCGCGAGGCGCTGGAGCGCTCGGCGGTCGCCTCGCTGACCCCGCCCGACGGCGAGGCGGTCGAGGCGATGGAGTGGACTCGAAGCCTGCTGCGCGACCCGCGCCTCGACGGCACGTGGCAGCGCGTCCACGCCGACTCCGAGGAGCGGCTGCGGACGGTCCTCGCGGCCCGCTGTCCGGGTGGCACCGACCCGCTGGAGATCCGACTGGCCGCCGCTGCGGCGACGGCCGCGATCCGGGTCGCGCTGGAGGAATGGGCCGCCTCGGACGCGCCCACGGTCGGCCCGGGCTCCCCGCGGGAGCTCGGTGCGCGCTGCATGCGCGAACTCACGGCGGGGCTGCGGCTCTACGGGCGGGAGGGCTGAGCCCGTCAGGCCGCGAACAGATAACAGATAACAGCTGACAGATTTCGTTATCTGTTATCTGTTATCTGTTATCTGTCGGCTGTCATCTGTCACCCGTTCCTCCTCCCAGGCCCCGTTAGGGTGGGTGATCGCGCGCCCCGGTGGGGGAACCGGGGTGACCACCTCGGATGTCCTGGACGGAGGGGGCGGGGAGTTCGAGGCGTGGGAGCAAGTAGGACATGGGTCTGACGAGCCACAAGGTGTTGGCGCTGGCCGTATTGATCGCTGTCGTGATGACGGCCGGCACGGTCTGGCTGTGGCCAAGACTCGCCAAGCAGACCTGGCAGGCGGTGCTCGGCCGGATCGGCGCACTGCTCGCCACCCAGCTCGCGGTGCTGGCCGCGCTCGGCCTGGTGGCGAACAACTACTTCGCCTTCTACAGCAGTTGGGGCGACCTGCTGGGCACCGGTGACACCGGCCCGGTGGTGATCCACAACAAGGCGGACGCGTCCGGCCGGCTGCTCGTGGAGACGATCGGCCACGCCTCCGTCAAGGGCGGCGGCGCGATGGGTCGCGAGCCCAGCCAGTCCGGCGAGATCCGCAAGGTGCGGATCGACGGCGCGGCCAGCCGGCTGTCCACCGAAGGGTACGTCTTCCTGCCGCCGCAGTACTTCCAACCGGAGTACGCACAGCGGCAGTTCCCGGCGGTGATCGTCAGCACCGGCTTCCCCGGGATCGCCGAGAACCTGATCACCCGGTTCAACTACCCTGGCGCAGCGCTCAAGTTGCTCCAGGACGGCAAGATGCAGCCGACCGTCATGGTGCTGATGCGCCCCTCGCCGGCCCTGCCGCAGGACACCGAGTGCGAGGACATCCCGGGCGGCGCGCAGTCCGACACGTACTTCACCAAGGACGTCCCCTCAGCGATCCAGGCGAGCTTCCGGGTCTCCTCCGACCCGCAGGCCTGGGCCTTCATGGGCAACTCGACCGGCGGCTACTGCGCCCTCAAGCTGGCCATGCGCCACCCGGACGTCTTTCCGACCGCCGTCGCGCTCTCCGCCTACTACGACGCCGCCGACGACCCGACCACGGGCGACCTGTTCGGCGGCAGCAAGCAGCGTCGTGACGAGGCCAACCTGATGTGGCGGTTGAAGAACCTGCCGCAGCCCAAGGTGTCCGTGCTGCTGGCCGGCACCAAGAAGGGCGACGGCGACTACCGGCACGACACCGAGGCCTTCGTCGACGCCGCGCAGTCCCCGATGAAGGTCTCCTACAGCATGCTGGAGAACGGCGGCCACAACTTCGAGACCTGGAGCGCGCTGCTGCCGTCCTCGCTGGAGTGGCTGTCCCAGCACCTCAAGGTCCCGAACCAGACCGCCTGAGCAGACCGCCTGAGCGAACCGCCTGAGCAGGCCGTCTGAGCGTCTGCTCAGACGGTTTGAGTGAGCCGGCGGACAGCGAGGGGCGCGGGAGCGGCGAGGCTCAGGCCACCCGCTCCAGCGTCCCGGTGTGCAGCTCGCCGACGCGGCCGCCCTCGCCCTCGTACGTCCAGAAGGCGCGCACCGTCAGCCGGCCGAGGTCCATCACGTGGCTGACGGTGATCCCGCTCTCCTCGGTCCAGCTGATGAAGTAGATCTCCGGCGCCACCTCGGCGACGTGCAGCCGCACGTCCTCCCACTGGCCCGCCGACTCGCCGAGGCCCTCCCAGCGCAGCCGCCTGCCGTCGGCCGAGTAGGTGTTGCGGAAGGCCGCTCCGTTGTCGGCCCGGAAGAGGTAGGTGCGGCCGGCGAAGGCGGGCAGGGGCGCGGTCATGGTGGGGCGGTACCTCGTTCCTGTGAGGCCGTGCACGGCGGTCTTGTGCACTGCGGAAGATGTCGGAGCTCCAATTTATCCGACCCGGTGAGCCGGGTGGGCGCACCCGTGGGCGGTGCGCCACGGCACCGGCCGCCACCGCGCAGGCCTGCGGGGTGTGCGACCGGCACCTGGGCGCCCGCCGACGGCCGGTCCTACCGTCCACCCCTATGAGACGCACCCCCACTCCCGTGCGGCACATTCCCACCGCCATCAGACGCACCCCTGCCGGGCTGTCCGCCCTCCTGCTCACCCTCGCCGCGCTGCTCCTCGGCACCCCCACCCCCGCCGAGGCCGACGCCGCCCAGGCCGCCGCCGCCCGGACCGCCACTGCCCAGACCGCCGCCCAGGCGGTCACCGCCCCGCTCACCCTCGAAGCCGCCTTCCCCGCCCCCGGCAACGGCTGGGCCAAGGTCGAGCGCTACCTCGACACCACCCCCGGCTTTCGCACCGAGCAGTACCCGGCCGACGGCCGTGGCGACCAGGATGGCGCCCGCCGGACGTACTTCGGCGGCACCGGCCAGCCCTCCTCCAGCCGCTTCCTGCTGTACTCGGCGACCGGCTGGGACACCGGCAGCCGCCCGACTCCCGTGCTGCTGGTCCACGGCGCCAACGACAACGCCGACCGCGCCTGGGCGAACCCGGGGGAGAGCGGCACCTGCGGTGCCTCCGCCTGCCCGTCCACCGGCCTCGCCCAGTACCTCGCCGGCACCGGCCACCGGGTGTTCGCCATCGGTTTCGCCCACAAGCAGGGCGACAACCTGCTCCAGGCGCAGGCTGTCGGCGACGCCGTCTCGCTGATCCGGGCCCGCCTCGGCGTCCCCCAGGTGGACGTGGTGGCGTGGAGCAAGGGCGAGGTCGCCGCCCGGGCGTACGTGTCCTCGGTGCGCCCGTCCTGGGGGCGGGCCTACGCGGGCGACGTGCGCCGCCTGATCACCCTCGGCGGCCCGAACGGCGGGCTCGACTACGTGTACGCGCACGGCTGGTCGTTCGACCTCGCGAGCTGGCCGGCCTGCGGCGGCACCGCCAACGCGCCGTCCCCGCACCTGTACATGACCTGCTACGGCACGTACACCGCGCAGCCCTGCCTCGGCGTGCTGCCCACCGGCGGCTACGACTGCTACCCGGGCCAGCGCCAGCTGCTCGCCCGCTGGGACGGCCGGTACGGGGTGGACGGTACCGCCCAGGACTGGTGGACCACCTACTACGGCGGCCAGGGCTTCTACACCTCCGGCCAGGGCATCCAGGCGGCGATCGACGCCGGTTCGCTGATCGCGCCGCTGCAACAGGCGGGCGTCCCGGCGTCGGTGCGCACCTACCTGCTCGCGGGCGGGTCCGCCGACATCCCGGGCGTGCTCAACGAGAACCGGGGGCCCAGCGACGGCATCGTGTTCACCGCGAGCGCGCTGGACACCACCGGCATCGCGACGATCGGCGGCACCCGGTTGCTCACCGGCCTCAACCACCTGGAACTCGCCTGGGCACCGGAGGCCGAGAGCCAGGTCGACAACTGGCTCGCTTGACCCGTGGGCCCGTGGACCCGTGGACCCGTGGACAACGGGGAGGTCGACTCCTTCGAGTACCACCCCGACAACCCGAACCTGCTGGAGCCGACCAACCACGTCAGCCCCGGCAACCCCAGGTACTACACCGACGCGAGCGCCAAGGTGTTCTCGGACGGCAAGGGCGTCGGCGCCAACTGGTCGGCGTACCTGATCCTCGACCTGCCGGTCGGCGCGGGGAAGTACCACCCGGCGCCGCAGGGCACCGCCCGGATCACCTTCGCCGCCGACTACGTCCGCGTGTACCGGTAGGGCCTTCGGGTCTTTCGGGTCAGGAACCGGGAGCCGTCTCGACCACCGTGATGTCGAACGGCTGCCGGTTGTTCCCCTCGTCCGGGTCGTCCACGTCGCGCACCGCGACCGAGCCGCCGGTGAGCCTGCCGATCGGCAGGTCAGGGGACAACCTCACCGGCACCAGTGCGGTCGCGCTGCGCAGCGGGGACAGTCCGGCTGGGAAGACACAGCGCACCTGTCGGCCGTTGAGCCGCACCTCGCAGTCCTCCGGGTAGTACGGGCCCTCGGGGGTGACCCCGGGTGGCAGCGTCACCAGCACGGTGAACGGTGCGGCGGTGGTGTCCGGGCCGCGGTTGGCGATGAAGGCGTGGATGGTGGTGGTGCCGCCGGGCGGGGCGGCGTCCGGGTCGAGCCGGACCACCTCCAGATCGGAGCGGGACGCCGCGGGGGCTGCCGTATCCACCGCCGGCCGGGGCTCGGGCCGCCGCAGCGCCCAGGACGGGCCGGCGGCCAGCGTCGCCACCGAACAGCCGGCCGCCACGGCCGCGACCAGCGAGGCCGCGCGGAATCCGCAGAGCCTGCCGCCCTGCCCGGACCCGCCCTGCCCACGCCCGCCCTGGTTGGACCCGCCCTGCCCGGGCCCGCCTTGATTGGACCCGCCTCGCGCTGCCGAACGCCTGTACGTCATCGTCGTCCACCCTGTCCCTGTGCTCCGGCCGCCCGCGCCGTTGCGGGCCGCGTCCGCACCAGGGTGGCGGAGCCTGCGCCGGGGCCCGGTGCAACCCGCTCGGCGTCCGCTCGAACGGGGGAACACGCGCACGGGAAGTCGGCGGGACCGACTTCCCGTGCGTGAAACGGGTGCTGACGATGGGTCAGGGCGCGAGGACCTGCCCCAGCCGGGTCGCGATGTGGTGCATCACCGGCACCAGCGAGGACGCGCCGGTCTGCTCCTCCAGGGCCCGGATACGGGCCTCCGGGCCGGACACCGACAGGGCGGTGGGCGTCGGTGCGCCCGGTACGGCGAGCGCGATGCAGCGGACGCCGATCTCCTGCTCCTGGTCGTCGACCACGTAGCCGCGCTCACGCGCCTCGGCGAGCTGGTGCAGCAGCTCCTGCGGGTCGGTGACGGTGTACTCGGTGTGTGCGGGCAGCGGGTTGGGGCCCAGGATGGCGCGCGCCTCGTCCTCGGGGAGCTGGGCGAGCAGCGCCTTGCCGACGCCCGTGCAGTGCGGCTGCACCCGTCGGCCGACCTCGGTGAACATCCGCATCGAGCGCCGCGACTGCACCTGCCCGACGTACACCACCTCGCCGCCCTCCAGCACCGCCAGGTTGGCGGTCTCGCCGGTGGCCTCCATGAGTTCGGCCAGGTAGGGGCGGGCCCAGCTGCCGAGCAGTCGGCCGGCCGTCTCGCCGAGGCGGATCAGCCGCGGGCCGAGGGTGTAGCGACGCGCGGTGTCCTGGCGTACATAGCCCTGCTGGACGAGGGTACGAACCAGGCGGTGGATGGTCGGCATCGGCAGGCCGGAGCTGGCGGAGAGTTCGCTGAGCGTGGCCACGCCGCCGGAGTCGGCCAGCGCCTCCAGGAGTTGGAAGGCGCGCTCGACGGACTGCACACCGCCGGTCGCGCGGTCCGTGCTGGTCGTCGGTGCTGTGTCGGGGGTCGAAACCACCGGCGTTCCCTTCGCTGTCGGGGAGGAGTAGAGTCCCGGCGATCACATCAACAAACCGTTGAAATTCTGTATCGCGGAAACTAGTCTCCACCTTACAGAATCGAACTCGCCGACAGGCGGGTTCCGATCAAGGAAGTTCCCACCGGAGCTCCCTCCGCCAGGCTCAACCGCTTAGGAGTGTCCTGCCCATGGCTACAGAACAGGGACCCGTCGGCGCCTCCCCCGCTGCTCCGGTCGTCACTGTCGCCGGTCCGCGCGTTCACCGGGCGGAGGAGGTGCTCACTCCGGAGGCGGTCGCCTTCGTCGTCGGCCTCCATCGCGCTTTCGAAGGGCGCCGACAGGAGCTCCTGGCCGGGCGGAAGGCCCGCCGGGCGGAGATCGCCAGGGCCGGCACGCTGGACTTCCTCCCCGACACCGCCGACGTCCGGGCCGGCGACTGGAAGGTCGCCGAGGCGCCCCGCGCCCTCCAGGACCGCCGGGTCGAGATCACCGGCCCCACCGACCGCAAGATGGTCATCAACGCCCTCAACTCCGGCGCGCGGATCTGGCTCGCCGACTTCGAGGACGCCACCTCCCCGACCTGGGAGAACGTGGTCAGCGGCCAGATCAACCTGATCGACGCCTTCGAGGGCCGGATCGACTTCACCACCCCCGCCGGAAAGGCGTACGCCCTCAAGCCCGCCGCCGAACTCGCCACCGTCGTGGTCCGCCCGCGCGGCTGGCACCTGGACGAGAACCACCTGCTCGTCGACGGCACCCCGGTCGCCGGAGCCTTCCTCGACTTCGGCCTGTACTTCTTCCACAACGCCGCCCGGCTGCTCGCCAAGGGCGCCGAGGACCCCAACTCCGGCCCGTACTTCTACCTGCCGAAGACCGAGAGCCACCTCGAAGCCCGGCTCTGGAACGACGTGTTCACCCACGCCCAGGCCGCGCTCGGCATCCCGTACGGCACCGTCCGCGCCACCGTGCTGATCGAGACCATCACCGCCGCGTTCGAGATGGACGAGATCCTCTACGAGCTGCGCGACCACGCGGCCGGCCTCAACGCCGGGCGCTGGGACTACCTGTTCTCGATCGTCAAGAACTTCCGCGACGCCGGCGAGCAGTACATCCTGCCGGACCGCAACAGCGTCACCATGGCCTCGCCGTTCATGGCCGCCTACACCCGCCTGCTGGTGCAGACCTGCCACAAGCGTGGTGCCCACGCGATCGGCGGCATGGCCGCGTTCATCCCCAGCCGCAGGGACCCGGAGGTCAACGCCGCCGCCCTGGAGAAGGTCAAGGCGGACAAGGACCGCGAGGCCGGCAACGGCTTCGACGGCTCCTGGGTCGCCCACCCGGACCTGGTGCCGGTCGCCCGCGCCTCCTTCGACGCGGTGCTCGGCGAGCGCCCCCACCAGAAGGACGACCCCGGGCCCTCCGAGCCGGTCACCGCGACCCAGCTGCTCGACATCGCCGGCGCCGACGGCACCTGCACCCGCGCGGGGCTGCACAACGCCGTCCAGGTCGGCATCCGCTACATCGAGGCCTGGCTGCGCGGCCTCGGCGCGGTCGGCATCTTCAACATGATGGAGGACGCCGCCACCGCCGAGATCTCCCGCTCGCAGATCTGGCAGTGGATCCACAACGGCGTCGTCCTGTCCGACACCGGCGAGAAGGCCACCGCGGACCTCGTCCGCGCCCTGGTCGCCGCGGAGTTGGCCGAACTCCTGGCCGAGCTGGGTGCGGACGCCTACGCCGGCGGCCGCTGGCGCGAGGCCGCCCAGCTCTTCGAACAGGTCGCCCTGGCTGAGGAGTTCGCGGACTTCCTGACCCTCCCCGCGCTTCCCCTGCTGGGCTGAGCCCCAATCTATCCGCCGGCGCCGCCGCTGCCGCCTGCCAGGCTGTAGCAGTCCCGCCAGCCCATTGCTCCGTTCCGTACGGCGACGATTCCACCTGTCCTCTCGTCGCCGTGCGGAACGGCCTTTTCCCGGTACCCGGTAAGGAGTTCAACCGTGCCCCGCATCTTCTTCAACGGCCAGGCCATGGTCGGCGGACCGTTCCACGCCAAGGTCGCCGACTCGCTGATCGGCCCGGCCCGGACGGCCCCCGGTTACCGCTTCTTCTCGATCGACGACGTCTGCCCGGGCCTGCTCGCCGATCCGGCGGTCGACACGGCCATCGAGGGCGAGCTCTACGAGATCACCCTGGAGCACCTGCGTGACGTCATCCTCCCCGGTGAGCCGCGGGAGTTGGAGCTCGGCGTCATCGAGCTCGACGACGGCTCCGCCTGCCTGTCGATGCTGCTCGCCCGGGGTGAGGTGGAGCGGGGGGTGCACCGCGAGATCACCCACCACGGCGGCTGGCGCGCCTACCTCGGCTCGCTCGGGCGCACCGCCTGAGACCGGGCGCGTAGCAGCGGACGCAATACGGCGGACGCATCACGGCGAACGGATCACGACGAACAGATTTCAGCGAACAGATAACAGATGACAACTTTCGTCATCTGTTATCTGTTCGCTGTTATCCGTCACTCGTCACCCACCCCCGGGCACGCCGCAGCCCCGGACCCTCGCCGTGGGTCCGGGGCTGCGGTCCGCGCGCCGCCGGGAAGGCCGGGTTGCGGAGTCCGGGTCACGCACCGTCCCTGGGCGGCCCGGAGTTCAGGGGTGGAGGAGCAGCGGCGGGGCGTCAGAGCGGCCGGGCGGCGAGCTCCTTGGCGGCACGGGCGCAGGCGCGGGCGATCCGGTCCTCGTTGACGGTGGTCAGCTGGCCCTTCTCGACGACGGCGTTGCCGTTGACGAACAGCACGGCCAGCGGCGGCAGGGCGCCGAAGGTGAGGGCGGCGACCGGGTCGGCGATGGAGGAGTGCAGGACGCCGTCGATCTTCCACAGCGCCAGGTCGGCGAGCTTGCCGACCTCGATCGAGCCGATCTCGTCCTGGCGGCCAAGCACCCGGGCGCCGCCCATGGTGCCCAGCCGCAGCGCCTGGCGGCCGGTGAGGGCGGTCGGGGAGCCGTGCAGACGGTTGATCAGCAGGGCGTTGCGCAGCTCGGTGCCGAGTTCGCCGGACTCGTTGGAGGCGGTGCCGTCGACACCGAGGCCGACCGGGACGCCGGCCCTGAGCATGTCGGGGACGCGGGCGATCCCGGCGGCCAGCCGGGCGTTGGAGGAGGGGCAGTGGGCCACGCCGGTGCCGGTCTCGGCGAACTTGGCGATGTCGGAGTCGTTCATGTGGACGCAGTGCGCCATCCAGACGTCCTCGCCGAGCCAGCCGACGGACTCGAAGTAGTCGGTCGGGCCCATGCCGAACAGTTCCTTGCAGAACTGCTCCTCCTCGGCGGTCTCCGAGCCGTGGGTGTGCAGCCGGACGCCCTTGCGGCGGGCGAGTTCGGCGGACCGGCGGAGCAGGTCGGTGGAGACCGAGAACGGCGAGCAGGGCGCGATGGCGATGTGCAGCATCGAGCCGAAGGAGGAGTCGTGGTAGGTGTCCACGGCGGCCTCGGAGGCGGTGAGGATGTCGTCGAGCTCCTCGACCGCGTGGTCCGGCGGGAGGCCGCCGTCCTTCTTGCTGCGGTCCATGGAGCCGCGCAGCGCGGTGAACCGCAGGCCGAGCTCCTGGACGGCCTCGATGGAGGCGCCGAGGACGTCGCCGCCGTCCTTGGGGAAGACGTAGTGGTGGTCGGAGGCGGTGGTGCAGCCGGACTTGAGGAGGGCGGCGGCGGAGCCCTGGCTGGCGGCGTGGACGAGTTTCTCGTCGATCCGGGCCCAGGCCGGGTAGAGGGCGACGAGCCAGTCGAAGAGGATGTCGTCCTGGGCGAGGCCGCGGGTGATCCACTGGTAGAAGTGGTGGTGGGTGTTGACCAGGCCGGGGGTGATCAGGTGGCCCTCGCCGTTGATCCGGCGCACCACGTTGTCCAGCCACTGTGGGGCGGGTCCGTCGCCGACCGACTCGATCGTGTTGCCGAGGATGACCACGTGGCCGCGGGCGTACTCGGTGTTGTCGGCGTCGACGGTGGCGATCGCGACGTTCTCGATGACGATCCGCTGGTCGGCGGGTGGGGGCTGGACTGCCATGGTGTCACTCCTATGGGGGAGGGCCGGGAGGGGCGTGCGCCGCGCGGCGTGTACCCCTCCCGGGTCGGTCAGGACGGTGTCGCCGTCGGCACCGTCGCGCCGGAGGCCTGGCCGGTTCTGGTCCGGCGGGCGGCTCCGACGTGGTGGAAGAGCAGGTTGAGCAGGACGGCCATCACGCAGCCGGCCGAGATCCCGGAGTGCATCAGGGTCCGGACGGCCTCCGGGAAGGAGTCGTAGAAGGTCGGCACCGCGATGGGGATGATGCCGACGCCGAGTGACACGGACACCAGGATGGTGTTCGAGCTGGATTCCATCCCAGCCTCCGCGAGGGTGCGGATGCCACTCGCCGCGACGGTGCCGAAGAGCACGATCCCGGCGCCGCCCAGGACGGGCTGCGGTACCAGGGAGACGAGCGATCCGAGCACGGGGAAGAGCCCGAGCAGGATCAGGATGCCGCCGCCGGCCGCGACCACGAAGCGGCTGCGGATCCTGGTCAGCGCCACCAGCCCGATGTTCTGGGCGAAGGCACTGGCGGCGAAGCCGTTGAAGACGGGGCTGAGCGCGGTGGCCAGTCCGTCGGCCCGCAGGCCGGCGGCGAGCGTGGGTTCGTCGGCCTCGCGCTCGACGATCTTGCCCAGGGCGAGCATGTCGGCGGTGGACTCGGTCATGGCGACCACCATGACGATGCACATCGAGACGATCGCGGCGGCGTCGAAGACGGGCGCGCCGAAGTGGAACGGGGAGGGGAGCGCGAAGACCTTCGCGTCCTTGACCGCGCCGAAGTCGGCCAGGCCCAGCGGGAAGGCGATCAGGGTGCCGAGCGCCAGGCCGATGAGCAACGAGAGCTGCTGCCAGAAGCCGCGCAGCAGCCGGTTGCAGAGCACCACCGCGACGAGGGTGATCGCGGCGAGCCCGACGGCCCGCATGGAGCCGTATCCGGGGGCGCCCGGCGAGCCGCCGCGCGCCCAGTTGACCGCCACCGGAAGCAGGGACACCCCGATGAGGGTGATCACGGTGCCCTGGACGACCGGGGGGAAGAACCGGATGAGCTTGCAGAAGTACGGTGCCGCGAGGAAGCACAGGATCCCCGCGACGATCACCGCTCCGAAGATCACCGGGAGGGCGTCCTTCGGGCCCCCCGTTCTTTCGATGGAGCCCTTGGCTATGGCGATCATGGGCGCGACTCCCGCGAAGGAGACGCCGTTGACGAACGGCAGTCGCGCGCCGATCTTCCAGATGCCGAGGGTCTGGAGCAGGGTGGCCAGTCCGGCGGTGAACAGGCTGGCCGATATGAGCAGGGCGAGTTCGGCGGGGGAGAGCCCGACGCCGGCGCCGACGATGAGCGGGGGTGCGACGACCCCCGCGTACATCGCGGCGACGTGCTGGAGTCCGGTGGAGAAGAGCTTCACCGGGGGCAGCAACTCGTCCACGGGGTGGGTTCCGGGCCCGGACGGCTCACCGGGGAGGTGTGCCGACGTGCCGTCCGGGCCAGGGGTTCTTTCCGGGGTGGAACCGCCGTCTTTACTGCTGGTGTCGCTGGGTGCCATGTCGAGCCCCTCTTGTGCCCGTGACTCCCGGCGCGCCCGCGGCGCTGGAGCTGCCCCGAGGGCGGGACGGCGGTGCAGGAGTCCCTCGGGGCGCTTCTCCAGTGCCCCGGGCCGGCCGCCGCGAGGCAGACACGAACTCCGGTGGGTGGGGGTGGAGAAACTGGTGGAACGGGTGGCGCTGGTGGGGCAGATCATGCTGGTGGGGCTGGTGGTGCGGGTACTGCGGCCCGCCCGGACGCGGCCGGCGTTCGGGGGCCGGCGGGTGCGGCGATTCCGGGCGGTGTCCATGGGGGTGGGGCGGTCAGGCGACGGGGATGACCGGGACGACGCCCTCGCGGTGCACGGTGCCCTCGATGAGGCCGTACATCCGGTCGGCGGCGTAGTAGACCTCGTTGTCGTTCTTAAGGCCGAAGGGCTCCAGGTCGACGAGGAAGTGGTGCTTGTTGGGCAGCTCCAGGCGGACTTCGTCGACCTCGGCGCGGTTGTTGAGGACCCGGGTGCCCATCGAGTGCAGGGTCTGCTGCAGCGAGTAGGAGTAGGTCTCGGCGAAGGCCTCCAGCAGGTGCCGCCGCACGTGGGTGTAGGAGCGGTTCCAGTTGGGCTGGGCCTGGTCGTCCCGGCCGTCGTAGCCGTACTTCCAGCGAGCAGTGACCTGGGTGGCGAGGATGCGGTCGTACGCCTCTTGCAGGGTGGTGTACTTGTCCTTGATGTAGCCCCAGAACTCCGAGTTGGTGGAGTTCATGACGATGAGGTCCTTGAGGCCGGAGACGACCTGGACGGTCTCGCCGTCGTAGACGATCTCGGTGGTGCGGGTCTCCTGGCCGTTGCGGACGAAGGAGTGGCCGACCTCCTCCGAGCCGATGAAGCGGGCCGAGTTGTCCGGCGTCTTGATCCGGTCCCAGGCGTACTCCTCGATCCGGATCCGGGCGCTGTGCACGACGCCGCGCTCGGTGTCGTCGACGAAGTGGCGGGCCAGGATGATGCCGAAGGCCTCGGCCGACTCGATCCCGTGCTCCTTGGCGAAGGCGTACACGGTGTTCTTGGTGGTGTCGGTGGGGAGGCAGTTGGCGTTCGACCCGGTGAGGTGGACGTCCTCGAACTCGCCCCGGAGGGAGACCGAGACGTTCAGGTCCTTGATCTCGTGCCGGGTGGAGTCGCGGTAGACCCGCACGATGCGGTTCTCCGCCTTGCCGTACTGGTTCTGACCGAGCACGTGGGCCATGACGTGGCTCCTAGGGCTTCCAGGTCGGTCTACTAGCTTCCGCGGTAGACCGAGTATCCGAACGGGTTGAGCAGCAGCGGCACGTGGTAGTGGTGCTGCGCGGGCGCGACCGTGAAGACGATCGAGACCTCGGGGAAGAACGGCGGCTCCGCGGACTTGAGCGCGTGGTAGGCGCGGGTGTCGAAGAGCAGCCGGACGACCGAGCCCGCCTCCACGGCCGGCAGGTCCTTGGCCCGGCCGTCGGAGTCCGTGGCGGAGGTGCCGAGCACCTGCCAGCCACCCTCGGTGTGCAGTGCGAGCTCGACCGGGACGCCCTCGGCCGGGCGGCCGAGGCTGGTGTCGAGCACGTGGGTGGAGATGCCAGTCATGGGTGAAGTGACCTTACTGATGGCAGAGGTGATCATTCGTCAGCAGATTCTAACGATCCGTCAGGATCTGTCAGGGTTCGCCAGGGCCCGTCAGGATGCGTCGAGCAGGCGATTGAGCCGAATGTCGTTGATCTTGCGCAGTTCGCCCCGGACGATCTCCGCCTCGGTGGCGGCGTCGTTGGGGTGGCGCTCGCGCAGGGCGGCGAGCATGGTGGCCGCGGTGCGGCCGGTCGCGCAGATCAGGAACACGTGGCCGAACTTGGCCTCGTAGGCGGCGTTGGCCTCGTGCAGTTCGTCGAGGAGGGCTCGGTCCGCGCCCTGGATGCCGGCCTGCTCCCGCTGCGAGCTGGCGTCGCCGGTCTTGGGCTTGCCGATCCGGGCGTGGCCGGCCATCGCGTCGTGCAGGTCGGCGACCGTCAGTCCGGCCATGGCCGCCGCGTTGGCGGTGAGCAGGGACTCCCGGTCGGGCCAGGGCCTGGCCCGCGCGACGTCGGCGGCCCAGTGGGGGCTGGAGCAGACCTCCAGCAGGACGGCTTCCAGGTCCGCGGCGTCGGCCGCGGCCAAGGCGTCAAGGGTGTGGGGGTGGTTGGTCACGGGTGGACCTCCTGAAGAGTGGTGCCACCCGCACAAGCTAGATCCACCCCACCCGGCCGTCAACACTTTGTTGAACGGTTGGTGGTTACGTTTTGAACCGGCCGCCGTTGCCGGCGCGATTCGTGTGCGATTCGCCAAGTGCGCCCCGCCGGGGGCTGGTTCGGGCTGGCCGCGCCGGCGGGGTCCGTCCGTTCGGAAGGTTTCCGTCAGGGGGAAGTCCTGGCGGAAGTGCTGGAGGAATCGACCGGGGGGTCGACCAGGGTCAGGAGGGCTTCGAGCCGTCCTGGCGGTTGAGGTAGTTGTACACCGTGAACCGGCTGACGCCGAGTGCCGAGGCGACCGTCTCGACCCCGTGGCGGACGGTGAAGGCGCCGCGCTCCTCCAGGAGGGCGACGACCCGCTGCTTCTCCCCGCGATCCAGCTCGGCCAGCGGGCGGCCGTCGAACTGGCGGGCCATCTCGGCCAGCAGCCGGTCCAGGGCACTGCTCAGGTGCGGCAGCCGGACGGCGAGCGCCGGGGTGCCCTCCCACTCCAGGACGACGTCCTCGGACTTCGCCTCGTCCAGTCGGACGGGCGTCGCGCCGACGGCGTCCAGCAGCGGCTTGATCGCCAGGGCGAGCGGGTGTTCCACGTGCTCGGTCACGGCGTACCGCCCTCCTCGCCGAGCACGCTGACCTGGACCGAGATCCGGGTCGCGCCCGCGGTCAGGGTTTCCCGGAGCAGCTTGGTCACCGCGGCGAGCACCTGGTCGGCCTCGCCCTCGGCGCCGGTCCCGAAGGGGCCGACCGAGACGGCCAGGCCGGCCTCGTCGACGACCTGGCGGGCCGCCGCGGCGTGCTCGGGGAACGTGTCCAGTTCGAACGGTTCTGTCGTGAACTCCACCATCAATCGCACGTGCTCACTGTAGCGAGCGCCGGTGCGGGCGGGCGGGGGCCGGTCGATCCGACGGTCGCGGTGCCGGCGGGAGGGGGTTTCCGGGTTCGCGTCCAGGCTTCTTCAACAAAATGTTGCGACGGTCTTGACACCTGCTCGCCGAGCCGGAGATGCTTCCACCAAGCAGAATCCCTCTTCCGGATCGTGGAAGTTGCGGATCTCGGAAGAGAGTGAGAGGTGAGTGACGTGACGGCCGCTTCCCGGCACAGCTTCACGGTCAACCTGTCGATCCTGTTCGGCGAACTGCCGCTGCTGGAGCGTCCCGCCGCGGCCGCCGCCGCCGGTTTCACCGCCGCCGAGCTGTGGTGGCCCTTCGGCGCCGAGCCCACCCCGCCTGAAGCCGAGCTGGACACCCTCCGCAAGGCCTTCGGCGACGCGGGCGTGCGGCTCACCGGCCTCAACTTCCTGGACGACCTCACCCTCGGGGTCCGCGGCACCGTCTCGGTGCCCTCCGAGAAGGACCGCTTCCGGGCCAACGTCCCGGTCGCCGCGGGGCTTGCCGCCTCGCTCGGCGCCAAGGCGCTCAACGCGCTGTACGGCAACCGGATCGAAGGCGTCGAGGCCACCGAGCAGGACGCCCTCGCGCTGGAGAACCTGGTGCTCGCCGCCGGGGCCGCGCACGAGATCGGTGCGATCCTGCTGATCGAGGCCCTCAACACGGCGGAGTCCCCGGACTACCCGCTGGTCTCCGCGGCCGCCGCGGTCGAGGTGGTCGACAAGGTCAACGCCGCCACCGGCCTGGGCAACGCGAAGTTCCTCTGCGACCTGTACCACCTGGCCAGGAACGGCGAGGACCTGCCGGCCGTCATCGACGCCTACGCCGACCGGTTCGGCCACGTGCAGATCGCCGACAACCCGGGCCGCAACGAGCCCGGCACCGGCGGGCTGGACTTCGAGGACCTCTTCGCCCGGCTCACCGCCGCCGGCTACACCGGCCCGATCGGCCTGGAGTACCGGCCCTCCACCGGCGTCAGCGCCGACAGCTTCGGGTGGCTGCCGCGCGAGCACCGCGCCGCCGAGTAGTCGCCGAGTAGGCGGGCACCGCCGCCGCGTGAGCGGGCACGGCACCGCTGCGTAGGCGGGCCACACGCCGCCGAGCAAGCCCGGCCCACCACCCTCCCCACCCCACGAACGACGTAAGGAACGACGCGATGAGCCGCAAGATCGCCTTCATCGGCCTCGGCATCATGGGCAGCCCGATGGCCGCCAACCTGGTCAAGGCCGGCCACCACGTCACCGGCTACAACCTCACCCAGCCGCAGATCGACGCCCTGGTCGCGGCCGGCGGCCACGGCGCCACCAGCATCGCGGACGCGGTGAAGGACGCCGAGGTCGTCATCACCATGGTTCCGGCGGACCCGCACGTCGAGCAGGCCGTCCTGGGCGAGGGCGGCGTGCTGGAGAACGTCAGGCCCGGCACCCTCGTGATCGACATGTCCTCGATCACCCCGCAGACCTCCCAAAAGGTCGAGGCGGCCGCCAAGGAGAAGGGCGTGCGCACCCTGGACGCCCCGGTCTCCGGTGGCGAGGCCGGTGCCGTCGAGGCGGTGCTGTCGATCATGGTCGGCGGTGCCGCCGAGGACTTCGCCGAGGCCAAGCCGCTGTTCGACGTCCTGGGCACCACGGTCATCCACGTCGGCCCGTCCGGCGCCGGCCAGACCGTCAAGGCCGCCAACCAGCTGATCGTCGCCGTCAACATCCAGGTGCTCGCCGAGGCCGTGGTGTTCCTGGAGAACGCCGGCGTCGACCTGCCCGCCGCGCTGGACGTGCTCGGCGGCGGCCTGGCCGGTTCGACCGTGCTGAACCGCAAGAAGGCGAACATGGTCGGCCGCGAGTTCGCCCCCGGCTTCCGGATCGACCTGCACCACAAGGACATGGGCATCGTCACCGACGCCGCCCGCGCCGTGGGCGCCGCGCTGCCGGTCGGCGCCGTGGTGGCCCAGTTGGTCGCCTCCGCCCGCGCCAACGGCGACGGCTCGCTCGACCACTCGGCGCTGCTGCGCGGCGTCGAGCGCCTCTCGGGCCGCGAGGTCAAGTAGGCCCCGGGGCTCCTCGGGCCTTCGTGAACTCCTCCTGGTGGCGTGTACCTCATCCGGTCGTGCCCGCGCCGCCAGGAGGCCAGACCCGACCGGCGGCCGGGACCGGGGCTCATCCGCCCGCCCGCCGGTCGATCCAGCCGGTGATGCGTACCTCCCCTGTCGGGGGCACTTCGGTCGTGCCGGTACGCCTCGCCTGGCCCCCTCCCCGCCGAGGGGAGCCTCTCGCACGTCGGAAGCGGGACGAGGGGAACGGCGGGGAGGGGGCCGCACCTCCCGACGGGAGTCGCACCCTCCCGACGGGAGGCGCATCTCCTGACCGGGGGCGTATCTCCCGAGTCTCCCGAGCGGGGACGTTTCCCCTGACGGGGGGTCGCACCCCAGGTGCACCCGGGCCCATGCTTGGCACAGGCTGTCGAAACATCGCCAGACCCCGTACGGAAGTGAGGACCGCACCATGCCCGTCACCCCCCACCAGGGCCATGTGGTCGTAGCTCCCGACAAGTTCAAGGGCACCCTGGAGGGCGCCGAGGTCGCCGCCCGGATCGCCGCCGGCGTCCGGCGCGCCGCGCCCGGCGTCGAGGTGCGCGAACTGCCCGTCGCCGACGGCGGCGAGGGCACCCTGGCCGCCGCGCTCGCGGCCGGCTTCACCCGCGTCCCGGCCAAGGTGGCCGGCCCGACCGGCCTGCCGGTGGACGCCGCGCTGGCCGTGCGGGAGGACACCGCCGTGGTCGAGCTCGCGCAGTCCTCCGGTCTCGCCCGGCTCCCCGGCGGCCGCACCGCCCCGCTCGCGGCCGGCTCCTACGGCGTCGGCCAGCTGATCGGCCGGGCCGTGGCGCTCGGCGCCAAGCGGATCGTGCTCGGCCTCGGCGGCAGCGCCTGCACCGACGGCGGCGCGGGCATGGTCCAGGCCCTCGGGGTCCGCCTGTTCGATGCCGAGGGCGCCGAACTGCCCCCCGGCGGAGCCGCGTTGCGCAGGCTCGACCGGATCGAGCCCGGCCCGCTGGCCGACGTGCTGGCCGGCGTCGAGATCGTCGTGGCCTGCGACGTGGACAACCCGCTGCTCGGCCCGCGCGGCGCCACCGCCGTCTACGGCCCGCAGAAGGGCGCCGACGGCGACGACCTGGTGATCCTGGAGGAGGGCCTGACCCGCTTCGCCGACCAGGTCGCCCTGGCCACCGGACGGGACGTGCGCGACGCCCCTGGCGCCGGGGCCGCCGGCGGGGTGGGCTTCGCCGCCCTCGCGCTGCTCGGCGCCACCATGCGACCCGGTATCGAGCTGCTGCTCGAACTGCTGGGTTTCGACGAGGCCGTGCGTGGGGCACGCCTGGTCGTGACCGGCGAGGGCTGTCTGGACGCGCAGACGCTCCACGGCAAGGCCCCCGCCGGCGTTGCCGCGGCGGCCGCCCGGGCGGGGGTTCGGGTAGCTGCCGTGGCGGGGCGGCTGGAGCTGTCCGAGCCCGAGTGGCGGGCGGCCGGGTTCACCGCCGCGATCGCCCTCACCGACCTCGCCGAGCGGCCGGGGGACAGCATGACCAAGGCCGGCGAGCTGGCCGAGGTCGCGGGGGAGCGGCTGGCGGGCGAGCTGTTGTCCGGCTGATCCCTCGGGCCGATCCGCCGTACCCGGTCCCGGTCCCGGTCCCGGTCCCGCATGCCGATGCGGCGTGCGGATCCCCCGTACGTTTCCCTCGTACGTTCCTCCATTGACGTTTTGTTGAAGGCGGGCCTAGGCTCCCGGCAATCCTTCGCTTCCCCGCCCGGTTCCCCTTCCGGCTCCCGCCCGGTTCGCGCCCGGTTCCTGCCCGGCGCTCACCCCCAACTTCCAGGTTTCGGAGGTCTCCCATGCCTTTCAGCCAGCCAGCGGTGATCCGCTCCCGACGGGTGGTCCTGCCCGACGGTGAGCGCCCCGCCGACGTGCTGATCCGGGACGGGAAGATCGAGCAGGTCGCCGCGTACGGCTCGCTCCTCGCGGGCGACCGACCCGACGGCGACGGCGGCCTCGCCGACCTCGGCGACACCGCCCTGCTGCCCGGCCTGGTCGACACCCACGTGCACGTCAACGAACCCGGCCGCACCGAGTGGGAGGGCTTCGCCACCGCCACCCGGGCCGCCGCGGCCGGCGGCGTCACCACGATCATCGACATGCCGCTCAACTCCGTCCCGCCCACCACCACGCTGGACGGCCTGGCCGCCAAGCGGACGGCCGCGGACGGCCAGGCCTGGGTCGACCTCGGTTTCTGGGGCGGCGCCGTCCCCGGCAACGTCCCGGACCTCGCGCCGCTGCACGAGGCCGGCGTGTTCGGCTTCAAGAGCTTCCTCGCCCCCTCCGGCGTCGACGAGTTCCCGCACGTCGAGGCCGTGGACCTGGAGGCCGCGCTGGCCGAGCAGGCCCGGCTCGGGGCGCTGGCGATCATCCACGCCGAGGACCCGGCCGTGCTGGCCGCCGCCCCGCAGCAACCCGGCGTCCACTACCGCGACTTCCTCGCCTCCCGCCCCGCCGACGCGGAGACCGCCGCCGTCGCCGTCCTGCTCGACACCGCCCGGCGCACCGGCGCCCGCGTCCACATCCTGCACGTCTCCTCCGCCGCCGTGCTGCCGCTGCTGCGCCAGGCCCGCGAGGACGGCGTCCAGGTCACCGCCGAGACCTGCCCGCACTACCTGACCCTGGCGGCCGAGCAGGTGCCGGACGGCGACACCGCCTTCAAGTGCTGCCCGCCGATCCGCGACGAGACCAACCGCGACCTGCTCTGGCAGGCCCTGGCGGACGGCGAGTTCATCGCCGTCGTCTCCGACCACTCGCCCTCCACCCCCGACCTCAAGCTGCTGCCCGAGTACGGCGGCAGCGGTGACTTCGCGGCCGCCTGGGGCGGCATCGCCTCCCTGCAACTGGGCTTGCCGGCGATCTGGACGGAGGCCCGCCGCCGCGGCCACGGCCTCGCCGACGTGGTCCGCTGGATGTCCGCCGGACCGGCCGAACTCGCCGGCTTTACCGGGGTCAAGGGCGCCATCGCGGCGGGCTGCGACGCCGACCTGGTCGCCTTCGACCCCGACGGCGAATTCGCCGTTCACCCCCGCGAGTTGCACCACCGCAACCCCGTGACCCCGTACGCGGGCCGGACGCTGACCGGCGTGGTCCGCACCACCTGGCTGCGCGGCCGCGCGGTGGACGTCTCGGCCGAGCCCTTCGGCCGCCCGCTCACCCGGCCCGCCGCCGCCCCCACCACCCCGTCCGATCGCCCGTCCTGAGGAGACTTCGTGACCACTGCCGACACCCCGAGCGCTCCCTTCACCGAGCTGGTCAACCTGGCCTCGCGGCTGCTCGGCGCGGGCGTCGTCGCCACCAACGAGGACACCTTCGCCGACGCCGAGAACCTCCTGGTCGCCAAGCCCGCCGAGTTCCGCCCGCACACCTTCGGCCACAAGGGCCAGATCATGGACGGCTGGGAGTCCAAGCGCCGCCGCGGCGTCTCCGCCGACCAGCCCCACCCCACCGACCAGGACCACGACTGGGCGATCGTCCGGCTCGGCGCCGGCGGTGTGGTCCGCGGCCTGGTCGTGGACACCGCCCACTTCACCGGCAACTACCCGGAGAGCGCCTCCGTCGAGGCCGCCTCCGTGCCCGGCCACCCCTCGCCCGAGGAAGTCGCGGACGCCGAGTGGACCACGCTGGTGCCGCGCACCCCGCTCCAGGGCGACACCGCCCACGAGTTCGCCGTCGAGGACGCCAACCGCTACACCCACATCCGCCTCAACATCTTCCCGGACGGCGGCGTCGCCCGGCTGCGCGTCCACGGCGAGGTGCTGCCCGACCCGCGCGAACTGGACGGCCTCACCTTCGACCTGGCCGCCCAGGAGTACGGCGGCGTGGCCGAGGCGGCGTCCGACCGCTACTTCTCCTCCCCGCACAACCTGAACGCTCCCGGCCGCGCCTCCGTCATGGGCGAGGGCTGGGAGACCCGGCGTCGGCGCGACAAGGCCAACGACTGGGTGCAGATCGCCCTGGCCGGGGGCGGTGAGGCCCTGGCCGCCGAGGTGGACACCACCCACTTCGTCGCCAATGCCCCCGGCTGGGCCGACCTCGTCGGCTTCGACGCCTCGACCGGGGCGGACCCGGCCGACGGCGAATGGTTCGAGATCCTGCCCCGCACCCGCCTGCAGCCCGACACCCGGCACCGCTTCCGGCTCGACGCCGGCCGCCCGGTGACCCACGTGCGCATCAACGTCCACCCGGACGGCGGCCTCGCCCGCCTCCGGCTCACCGGCCGCCTCACCGAGGCCGGCCGCGCGGCCCTCGCGCTGCGCTGGTTCAACGCCGTCCCGGCCGCCGAGGCCGCCGCGGCCCTCACCGAGGCCGGCCTGACCGCCGACGAGGCCGCCGCGCTGACCGCCGCCCGCCCGCTGGCGGACCAGACCGCGGCCGCCGGCGCCGTCGCCGCGCTCCGGCCCGCCGACGGCCCCGACGGCGAGCACTCCTCCCGCCGCCGCTCGGCGGTGTGGCGCCTGCTGGGCGCCTGACGCCCGTTCGGCGATCCGGCGGAGCCCTGTGCCACAAACTGACGCTGCGTCATTTCACTCTCCACGCACTGCTTTTATCGACACCTGAAGGACCCTCCATGTCCAAGATCCTGACCACGGAGTCCGGCGCCCCGGTCGCCGACAACCAGAACTCGGCCTCGGCCGGCGAGTACGGCCCGCTGCTGATCCAGGACCAGCAGCTGCTGGAGAAGCTGGCCCGCTTCAACCGCGAGCGCATCCCGGAGCGCGTCGTGCACGCCCGCGGCTCCGGCGCGTACGGCTACTTCGAGGTCACCGACGAGGTGTCGCAGTACACCCGCGCGGACTTCCTCGCCGAGGTCGGCAAGCGCACCGAGGTCTTCCTGCGGTTCTCCACCGTGGCCGGCAACCTGGGCTCCAGCGACGCGGTGCGCGACCCGCGCGGCTTCGCGCTGAAGTTCTACACCGCGCAGGGCAATTACGACCTGGTCGGCAACAACACCCCGGTGTTCTTCATCAAGGACCCGCTCAAGTTCCCCGACTTCATCCACTCGCAGAAGCGCGACCCGTACACCGGCGTGCAGGAGGCGGACAACGTCTGGGACTTCTGGGCCCACTCGCCCGCCTCGACCCACCAGATCACCTGGCTGTTCGGCGACCGCGGCATCCCGGCCTCCTACCGCCACATGAACGGCTACGGCTCGCACACCTACCAGTGGGTCAGCGCCGAGGGCGACGCCTACTGGGTCAAGTACCACTTCAAGACCAACCAGGGCATCCGCTCGCTGGACGGCGACCAGTCCGCCGAGGTGCTCGGTGCCGACGCCGACTCGCACCAGCGCGACCTGCACCAGGCCATCGAGCGCGGCGTGTTCCCGTCCTGGACCCTCTACGTCCAGCTGATGCCGGTGGCCGAGGCCGCGGACTACCGCTTCAACCCGTTCGACCTCACCAAGGTGTGGCCGCACGCCGACTACCCGCTGGTCAAGGTCGGCCGCCTGGTGCTCAACAGGAACCCGGAGAACGTCTTCGCCGACGTCGAGCAGTCCGCGTTCTCGCCGAACAACTTCGTGCCCGGCATCGGCCCCTCCCCGGACAAGATGCTCCAGGGCCGCCTGTTCGCCTACGCCGACGCCCAGCGCTACCGCCTCGGCGTCAACCACACCCAGCTGCCGGTGAACGCCCCGCGCGCCACCGAGGCGGACAACTACGGCCGCGACGGCCTCCACGCCGTCAACAAGTCCGGCCGCGGCAAGAACTACGAGCCCAACTCGTACGACGGCCCCGCCCAGACCGACACCGCGCTCGCCGCGCCGGTCCGGCTGGACGGCTACACGGGCACCTACACCACGCCGGCCCACACCAAGGACGACGACTTCTTCCAGGCCGGCGAACTGTACCGGCTGATGTCCGCGGGCGAGAGGACCCGGCTGATCGACAACATCGCGGGCTTCCTCGCTCAGGTGAGCCGCGACGACGTGGTCGAGAAGAACCTCGCCCACTTCCACGCCGCGGACGAGGAGTACGGCGCCCGCCTGGAGGCGGCCGTCGCCAAGCTGCGGGCGGGCGACGAGGGCTGAGCCACCTCGCTATGGCGTGCCACGTGCAACGAGGGCTGGGCCACCCCGTCGTGGCGCGCCTCGCGTGACGCCCCGCTGACCGACTGACCCGCCCCCACCGGCCGCCGGGGCCCCGCAACCCGGCGGCCGCGGGACGGCCTCCTCTCCCCGGGCAGTGGGGGAGGGGCCCGTCGTGCTGTCCTCCACTACCGTTCCTCCAGGCGATCGGTGGGTGCTCCACGGAATGTTCACGGATATTCACGGACGGCAGTCGCCGGGCCCGCCGGGTCGATAGGCTGGAGGGCGCCCGCGGTCGCTCCGTGGGGGGACATCGGAAGGGGACGACATGTCGACACCAGCCCCGGGTCGCCACGCCGCGCTGGACCAGGGCCTCGCCGGCCCGTTCACCTCCCTGCAGCACGCCCTCAGACTGCTGGAGGCCGTCGACCGGCACCCTGACGGTGCCACCCTGGTCGCCCTCGCGCGGGAGACCTCGCTCGGCCTGCCGACCGTCCGGCAGCTCGCCGAGATCCTGGAGATCGAGGGCTACCTCCAGTGCCAGGACGGCGGTTGGGTGCTCGGCGGTACCTTCGCCCTGCTCGGCCAGCACAACCGGGAGCAGCTGGTGAAGGCCCGACTGAACCGCAAACTCGCCGAGCTGCGCGACGAGTTGGGTGCGGCAGTGTACTTCACCCGCTACCACGACGGCGAGTTGTCGGTGGAGGCGGTGTCCGCGGCCGAGTACGCTCCGGCCGTGCAGGAGTGGGTGGACTTCCGGGCCACCGCGCACGCCAGCGCGATCGGCAAGTGCCTGCTCGGCCAGCTCGACGCGGACGCCCGCTGGGACCACCTCTCCCGCCACCCGGTGGCCCGGCTCACCTCCCGGACCGTCACCGACGCCGACCAGCTGATGCACCGGCTGGAGCGGCAGCCGGCCACCGTGCCGGTGCTGGACATCCAGGAGTACGCGCTCGGCACGGTGTGCGCGGCCGTCCCGATCACGGCGGGCAGCACGGTCGGCTGCCTGGCCACGTCGATGCCGGTGGACAACGTGCACAAGCTGAAGGCCGCCGCCGAACTGCTGGCGGCCAGGGCGGCGCCGCTGATGCTGGCAATGGCGGTCTGACGGCCGGTCGCTCCCGTGGGCCCCGCCGGATCCGAGTGATCCGGCGGGGCTCGCGTGTTTGTCCGCGGGCGTGTTGGTTCACAGACATGACGGTTCGCAGGCGTGTTCGTTCACGGGTGCGTCCGTTCGCAAGCGTTTCCGGTGACGGCCCCGGAGTGCGTCACTTATTAGACTCGATGTCGATAAGAGTCGCCGAACCCCTTGTCCCGGCCGCTACCCGCGAGTACGTTTCCCTGAGTCGAGCCGCCGCCCCGAGGTCAGGAGGGCCTGCCGTGCCCCGCTCAACCCCCGTACCCGCCCTTGCCGTCCCCGCCGCGCGCGTCCACGACAGCCTCGTCCTCGAACCCCGGGACGTCCGCTTCGACTGGGACCGGCTGCCGCTGCACTGGATTCCTGACGAGCCGATGGCCACCCACGTCATCAACGTGCTGCACCTGCTGCTGCCCGAGGGTGAGCGCTGGTTCGTCAAGGTCTTCAAGGAGGCGCTGCCGCTCATCCGCGACGAGCAACTGCGCGAGGAGGTCCTCGGGTTCATCGGCCAGGAGGCCATCCACGCCGAGGCGCACCAGGAGGTCCTCGACCACCTGCTCGGCCAGGGGCTCGACCCGCGTCCGTACGTCCGGCAGATCGCCTGGCTGTTCCAGCGCGTCCTCGGTGACAAGCCCGGGCTCAGCCCCGCGCGGCGACGCGAGAACCTCATCGAGCGGGTCGCCTTCGTGGCGGCGATCGAGCACTTCACCGCCTTCCTCGGCAACTGGGCGCTCAACTCCCCTGGCCTGGACCGCGCCAAGGCCGACCCGACGATGCTCGACCTGCTGCGCTGGCACGGCGCCGAGGAGGTCGAACACCGCAGTGTCGCCTTCGACCTGATGGTCCACCTCGACCCCGGCTACCTGCGCAGGGTCCGCGGCATGGCGGTCTCCGGGCCGCTGCTGTTCCACCTCTGGGTGCGCGGCGCCCGCTTCCTGCTCGCCGCCGACCCCACCCTCGGTGGACGGCTCAAGCCCACCTGGCGCGAGGCCGGCAAGATCGCGAGGCGCGGCCTGCTGCCCGACCCGGTCCGGTCGATCCGCTCCGGCCTGCGCTACCTGCGGCCCGGCTACCACCCCACCCAGGAGGGCTCCTCCAGCCAGGCCCTCGGCTACCTCGCCGCCTCCCCGGCCGCCCGCGCGGCGGCAGGGGGCCACTGACAGAGTTCAGGCGACAGATTTCAGATAACAGATAACAGAAAACGTTATCTGTTATCTGAAATCTGAACTCTGAAACCTGTCACCCGCCGCCCGCGCCCCCTCCCAGACGCCAAGGACCGCCGGATGGACCTGCTCAACCCGCCCCCCGACCTCTACGGCCGCCCCCGCGCCGACGCGTTCATGCGCCGGCTCACCGCCTTCGGCGACCGCTACACCCCGGCCCTCGGCAGCCCCCTGCTGCGCCGCAACCCCCGCCGCCCGCTCAGCCGCCCCACCCCGCCGCTCCAGCTGGTCGTCGCCGCCCGCCGCCAACTCGCCTCCGACGTCGTCGAATTGCGACTCGCCGACCCCTCCGGCGGCCCGCTCCCCGGCTGGCAGCCCGGCGCCCACCTGCGCCTCGCCCTGCCCTCCGGCCGCGAACGCCACTACTCGCTCTGCGGCGACCCCGCCGACCGCGCCGCCTACCGGATCGCCATACGGCGACTGCCCGAGGGCGGCGGCGGCTCCGTCGAGATCCACGACACCCTGCACTCCGGTAGCCGCCTCACCGCCCGCCGCCCGCGCAACGGCTTCGCCTTCTGCGCCGAGCCCGCCGTCCTGCTGCTCGCCGGCGGCATCGGCATCACCCCGCTGCTCCCGATGGCCCGCGAGGCGCAGCGGCACGGCCTGGACTGGCGCCTGGTGCACGTCGGCCGCAGCGCCGACACCCTCCCGTACGCGGACGAGCTGCGCGCCCTCGACCCGTGCCGGGTGGTGCTGCGCACCGACGACGAGCACGGCGTGCCGACCGGCGCCGACCTGCTCGCCCACGCCCCGCACGGCGCCGCCGTCTACTGCTGCGGCCCGGCCCCGATGCTCACCGCCGTGCAGCGCGCCCTGGACGAATCCCCCTCCACCGCCCTGCACTTCGAGCGCTTCGGCGCCGCCCCGATCATCGGCGGCGAGCCCTTCGCCCTGCGCCTGGGCGTCGACGGCCCGGCGCTGGACGTCCCCGCCGACCGCTCCGCCCTGGACGTGCTGCGCGAAGCCCGCCCCGACCTCCCGTACTCCTGCCACCAGGGCTTCTGCGGCACCTGCGAGGTCCGCCTGCTGGCCGGTACGCCCGAGCACCGGGACCGCCGGCTCACCCCCGAGCAGCGTGCCGCCGGCGCCGTGCTGCCCTGCGTCTCCCGGGCCGCCGAGGGCGAGACCCTGGTGCTCGACCTGTAGCGTGCTCGACCTGTAGAAGGAGCCCCGATGGCGAACCCCCCGACCTTCCCCTACGACGAGCGCGACCTCGCCCGCTTCCGCGAGACCCAGCAACTCGCCTACGACTGCGCCGAACAGGTCGCCGCCTGGATCGAACCGGGCGTCACCGAGCGCCAGGCCACCGCCGAACTGCGCCGCCGCCTGGTCGCCGCCGGGGTGCAGGACTTCTTCCACGTCCCGTTCGCCTGGTTCGGCGACCGCACGGCCTTCCGGCACTTCCACACCCCGCTCCAGTTCTTCGCCGGCAACCGCCGCCTGGAGGAGGGCATGCCGTACGTCCTGGACTGCGCGCCCATCGTCGACGGCTACACCGCCGACATCGGCTACGGCGGCAAGGTCGGTGAGAACCGGGTCTGGGACCGCCTGGCCGCCGACCTCCAGGTGTACCGCGAGCTGATCCTCGCCGAGGTGCGCGCCCGCCGTCCGCTCAACGAGGTGTACGCGGCCGTGGACGCGCAGATCGCCGCGCACGGCTACGATAACCGCCACCAGGTCTACCCGGGCCGGGTGATCGGCCATCAGGTCACCCGCACCACCGTGCGCGGCCCGGCCGGGGTCAACGTCCTCGGCTTCGGCGTGCGCACCCTGCAGACCCTCGGGCGCGAGCTGATCTCCGAGCGCCTGCAAGGCCGTTCACCGCTCTGGGCGGACGGCCGGTCGTCCCGGCACGCGCCCACCCCGGGCCTGTGGGCGGTCGAGCCGCACATCGGCTTCCGCGGCGTGGGCATCAAGTTCGAGGAACTGCTGGTGGTCACCGAGGACGACGCCCACTGGCTCGACGACGACCTGCCGCACGTCCGCCGCTGGACGGCGGGCGCCGCCCACGACGTTGCCCTGGAGGCCGCCCGATGACCACCCCCGCCGCAGACGCCCCGAAGGCCGCAGCTGCCCCGAAGGCGCCGGCCGCCCCGCCCGTGCGCCGCCGCACCGTGCGCTCCGACGGCCTCCCGCTCGCCGTCTTCGAAGAGGGCGACCCGGCCGCCCCCACCGTCCTCCTGGTGCACGGCTACCCGGACACCCACGCGGTCTGGGACGACGTCGCCGCCGACCTCGCCCGCGACCACCACGTGGTCCGCTACGACGTGCGCGGCGCCGGCGAGTCCGGAGTACCCGCCACCCGGGACGGCTACCGGCTGGAGCACCTGGCCGCCGACCTGTTCGCGGTCGCCGACGCCGTCAGCCCCGACCGCCCGGTGCACGTGGTCGCCCACGACTGGGGCTCGCTGCAGTCCTGGGAGGCCGTCACCGAGCCCGGCTCCGAGCGGCGGATCGCCTCGTACACCACCATGTCCGGCCCCTGCCTGGACCACATGGGGTACTGGCTGCGCCACCGGATGCGCCGGCCCACCCCGCGCCACCTGCGCCAACTCCTCCACCAGGGCCTGCACTCCTGGTACATCACGGCCTTCCACCTGCCCTTCCTCGCCCCCGGCGTGTGGCGCCTGGGCCTGGCCCGGGCCTGGCCGCGGGTGCTGCGCGACCTGGAGCAGGTCACCCCGCGGCCCGACCACCCGCAGCCCGGCCTGCGCCGCGACGCCGTCCGCGGCATCGAGCTGTACCGGGCCAACTTCCGCCCCACGCTGCGCAGTCCGCGCGAGCGGCCGACGCAGGTGCCGGTCCAGCTGATCACCCTCACCCGGGACCGCTACGTCGCCCCGTTCCTCTCCGAGGGGCTGGAACGCTGGGTGCCCGAGCTGACCCGACGGACGCTGCACGCCGGCCACTGGTCGGCGCTGCTGGAGAAGGGAGCCACCGTGGCCGAGATGGTCCGCGAGTTCACCACCCGCATCGAGACCGGGGCCGCCGAGCCGGCCCGGGAGCAGGGCGACGGCCGGCTGGTCGTCGTCACCGGCGGCGGCAGCGGCATCGGCCGGGCCACCGCGCTCGCCTTCGCCGAGGACGGCGCCCGCGTCGTGGTCTGCGACCTCGACCTCGCCGCCGCCCAGCGCACCGCCGAACTCGCCTCGCTGCTCGGCCCGCAGGCACACGCCTACCGGGTGGACGTCGCCGACGGCGCTGCGGTGGACGCCTTCGCCCAGGCGGTCGCGGAGGAGCACGGGGTGCCCGACGTGGTGGTCAACAACGCCGGCATCGGCCACTCCGGGACGTTCCTGCAGACCACCGAGAAGGAGTGGCAGCGCGTCCTGGACGTCAACCTCTGGGGCGTCATCCACGGCTGCCGCGCCTTCGGCACGCTGATGGCCGACCGCGGCCGCGGCGGCCACCTGGTCAACGTCTCCTCGGCCGCCGCCTACCTGCCGTCCAAGGCGCTCACCGCGTACGCGACCAGCAAGGCCGCGGTGTTCATGCTCTCGGACTGCCTGCGCGCCGAACTCGCCGGGCACGGCATCGGCGTCTCCACCATCTGCCCGGGCATCGTCAACACCAACATCACCCGCACCTCCACCTTCTCCGCGACCACCGCCGACCAGCAGGCCGCCAAGCAGGCCCGCGCCGCCAGGCTCTACGCCCGCCGCGGCTTCCCCCCGGAGAAGGTCGCCACCGCCATCCTCACCGCCGTCCGCACCGGCAAGCCGGTCGTCCCCGTCACCCCCGAGGCCAAGGCCGCCCGCTTCCTCTCCCGCCTCAGCCCCGGCCTCCTGCGCCTGGCAGCCCGCCTCAACGTCACCTGAGCGGCCCCTGCGGGCCTGCGGTATCGGCAACACTTGCTCCCGTATATCGCAGGCCCGCTTCGCTCCGGGAGGTCGACCCGAGGGCCCCGTCGGGCCTGTGAGAGCATCGAGGCCCATGGAGATGACAACGGCTCTGTGGTCCTTCGCCCTCGTCGTGGGGCTGCTCACGCTCACACCCGGGCTCGATACCGCGCTGGTGCTGCGCACGTCCGCGCTCGGGCGGCGGCGTCAGGCGTGGGGGGTGGTGCTGGGGATCCAGACCGGGACGCTGGTCTGGGGGACGCTGACCTCGGCCGGGGTGACGGCGCTGCTGACCGCCTCGCAGGTGGCGTACGAGGTGCTGCGCTGGGGCGGGGCCGCGTACCTGGTGTGGATGGGCGTCGGCATGCTGCGCAGCCGGGGCGGGGAGACGGCGGCCGAGGAGGAGCCGGTCGAGGGCGGCTTCGGGTACGGCTGGCGGCGCGGCACGCTGACCAATCTGCTGAACCCCAAGGTCGGGGTGTTCTACGTGGCCGTGCTGCCGCAGTTCATCCCCGCCGGGGCCCCGCACTTCGCCGCCGGGGTGGCGCTCACCTGCGTCCACGTGGTGGAGGGCGTGCTGTGGTCGGCCGTCCTGGTCGGCTTCGCCCAGGCGCTGCGCGGCTGGTTGCGTCGCCCGGCCGCCCGGAGGCTGATGGACCGGGTGACCGGCGCGGTGGTGGTGGGCTTCGGCGTGAAGCTGGCGCTGAGCGACTGACCGATTGCTTGAGAGGGCGTTTGGCGAGGCGTCGAGACCGACAATCCGCAGCGGTCGTCCGCGTTCCACCGAAACGGCGAAACTCCAGCCTCAAGTGACCTGGCCCGCTTGGAAACCTTCCGGGCACTGCAGCGGACGGGAATGCTCCGGTCCACTTCGCATGGCGGCGGTCGGGTGGTTGGTCCTGGTCTGCCCGACCGAGTCGCGAAGGCCGAGCCTACCCCGAACCCGATGGCGGACACATGTCCGCGGGTGAGCGTCTTTTCACGACTCCCGCTTGGAGTTGAGCATCTCGTCGAACTTCAAATTCGCGATCCAGCGGCGTCCGGGTCTCACAGAACCCGGTCGTCGGCGTATCCGCAGGTCACTGCTGGCCCGTCGGGCAGGCCGCTGGCACTACGGCGACGGCAGGTTGACCAGTTGGTGGCTCACGTGTATGCAGCGGACGCCCATGTTCGTACCGCGCGTGATCTAAATTTCTGGCGCGATTGGGACGTTACGTGAGGGGGTTGGCCGACAGCGGTCTGACGGCGGGATGCGGGTGAGGCCGAGAGCGGGTCGAGCTGCGGGCGGCCTCAGGCAGGTCGGTTATGGTGGGTGGGCCCAGACGCTGACGACGGAACGATCTGGCTATCTCTACGGGGTGCTACTGCGGTGCGCGCGTTCGATCTTAAGCGGTGGGCACGGCATGTAGAAACAAAGGAGCCTAACGGCACCTCGTCACCGACAAGATCCTGGACAATCCTAGCGGCTTGCGGGGCAGTGGTGTCACTGGCGGTGTTCGCCGTCGTACGTCACTTCCACGGGGCGACCATGGTCGACATGCTCGTTTACCGAGCCGAGGGCGCCGCAGTCGTCCATGGCGAGGATCTGTACGCGATGCGAGTGCCCGGGTGGGACCTGCCGGCCACCTACCCGCCCTTCGCCGCGATGCTCTTCGTGCCGAGCACCTGGTTCGACGTGAGCACGCTGAGGGTTCTGGTGATGCTCCTCAACCTCGCCCTGCTCGCCCTGGCCGTGTACCTTTCCCTCCGCCTGATCGGGTGGCCCCGCGCGCGCCACCGTTCAGCCGCCATCCTTCTCGCGACGGGCCTCAGCGTCTGGCTGGAGCCGGTGTACACCACCTTCCAGTACGGCCAGGTCAACCTAGGCATCCTCTGTCTGGTTCTGTGGGACCTGACCCGCCCGGACCGGAGCCGGTTCAAGGGCGTGGGCATCGGTCTGGCCACCGCCATCAAGATCACTCCGGGCCTGTTCGCCGTATACCTGCTCCTCACCGGACGCATCAGAGCCGCTCTGGTCTCAGGAGGCACATTCCTGGCGGCCGGCCTGATCGGCTGGCTTGTGCTGCCCGACGCCTCCTTCGGCTTCTGGACCAACTACCTCTGGGACCCTAGCCGGGTAGGCGTCACGGTCCTCATGGACAACCAGTCGCTCCGGGGCGCCGTCTGCCGACTCCTCGACGTCAACGACCCGGGCCTCGTCGGGCTCGCCGCTTCCGCTCTCGTCGGGACGCTCGGCCTCGCGGTGGCCGTCCTGGCCGGGCGCTCTGTACGGGTGCTGCGCCGGGCCGACGCCTGGGGCGCCGTCTGCACCGCGTTCACCGCGCTGCTGATCTCGCCGATCAGCTGGACCCACCACTGGGTGTGGTGCATCCCTCTCATTGCGTTGCTGGCTGTGGAGGCCAGGACAACAGCGCGACGGGTGCTGCTCGGCATCACGCTGGCGGTGTTCCTCTCCCACGCCATGTGGATACCGCCCCACCGATGGGGACGCGACGTCGCCTGGTACTGGCAACTGCCCGGCTCGATCTACCCGCCTCTGGGCGTCGCCGTTCTTGTCGTCGTGGGGCTGCGCCTGTATCGCGCGTGGCGTCCGGTCGGCAACGGGTCCGGAGAAACCCAAGGCCTCCCGGCCGGCAGGACCGATCATGATGCCGCGCTGACGAATCAGGTCTGACGTGACCACTCGGACAGAAGCCGCACTGCCGCCGCTTGCCGCCGCGTCGGGTGACGGGAAGCCCTCCTCGACCATCGGTCTCACGCCCGCCCAGCGCACCGCGATACTCAGCGTCCTCTGCTTCACCGTCATGTGCGCTATCGGCATGCAGGGATGGGCGTCCGTATCGCTTGGTGGCTTCGATCTCGGCATCTTCGACCAGGGCGTGCGCGGATACGCACACTTCGGGCTGCCCGTCTCGTCGTTGAAGAGCTACCACCACGAGTTCCCGCCGGGCTTCTCTCTGCTGGGCGACCATTTCTCCCCGATCCTGGCTCTGCTCGCACCGCTGTACTGGATCTGGGACGACCCCCGCTCGCTCATCATTGGTCAGGCTCTGCTCTTCGCAGCCGGAGTGCCGCTGATCCGACGGATCACCTCCCACTGCTTCGCCGCCGCAGAGCCGAGGACCGCCCGGCGTGTCGCCGACCTCGCCGGTCTCGTCTACGCGCTGGGGTGGCCGCTGCTGGTCGCCTCCCGGGTCGGATTCCACGAGGTCGCCTTCGCCGTACCCCTCACCTTGCTGATGCTGGAGCGCGGCCTCGCGCGGAAGTTCGGCACGGTGGTGCTCGCAGCCGTCCTTCTGTGCTGCACCAAGGAAGACCTTGGCCTCATGGTGGGGGCGTACGGCCTGGTACTGCTGCTGCGTGCACGCGGTTCAGAGGACCGTGCCGGTCGATTCACGGGTATCGGTCTACTGGTGGGCGGACCGCTCGCATCAGCGGTGGCGATCAAGTGGCTGATCCCGGGGATGGGCGGCGAACCGGGCTACTACTGGAACTACGGTTCGCTCGGCCCCGACGCCGGTAGTGCACTTCGGAACGTGCTGAGTGACCCGCTGCTGCTGGTGCAGGCGGCCTTCGACCAGCCCCTCAAGCCGCTGCTGCTGCTCTGGCTCTTCGGCACGATGTGCCTGCTGCCGCTGCGGTCGGCGACGGTGCTGTGCGCGCTTCCGCTACTGGCCGAGCGGATCCTGTCCAACAACCCCAACCACTGGTCGATCGCCCGCCACTACGACTCCATGCTCTGGCCGATCATGCTCACGGCCACCATCGAGGTCCTGGGCAGGCTGACCACCAGCGGGCGGACTGCCCGACGGGCTCGTACCCTGGGCCTGGCCACGGCGGGCTGCATGCTGGTCGCAGCTGTACCGATCGGGCTGCTGCACCTCGCAGTGCCGTCATATTGGCAGCCCAAGCCGAGCGAGGCCGCCCTCGTGCGGGCAGCCTCGCTCATTCCTGATGGCGCGTCGGTCGAGGCGGACAACCAGATCGCGCCGCAGCTGACCGCCAGGACGGACGTGGTGCTGGTGGACGAGACACCACGTGGACGCGAGTACGTGCTCACCAGGTCCAACAAGCGGTCGTTCCCCTTTGCCACGGACCGGCAGCAGGCCGACCGGATACAGCTGTTGCTCGACCACGGGTACCGGCAGGTCTGGGCCGAGGACGGAGTGGTGCTTCTCCATCGGGAAGGCGCCGAGCCCGTCCCCGGGGAGCACGTACCGGGCCCGGGCAGCAAGCCGGTTCAGGACAAGGTCCCGTCCGATGTGGGACACAACCTGTTCCGCGGCTGACTGCTTGTGTGCTGGTGCGAGGTCCCTCAGACGGCCCGGAAGTAGATCAGTTCGCCGGCCTCGCCGGGCGCAGCGCCTTCGCTGGGTAGGAAGAGTGCCACCAGGATGGCGTTGCGTCCGTCGGGGAGCCGCAGCGAGGTGATTGAGGGGTTGGCGAAGGCAACACTGCCGCCCGCTGTGGTGATGGCAGTGGTGTCCGCGTTCAGGGTGGTGTAGTCGTAGAGGAATATCCGCCAGGTCCGGAAGTCGTTCTTGGCGTACTGCCCTTCGACCATGGCGTATGGGAAGCCTTTGTAGTCGACGGTGTCGCGGTCGCCGATGTTGCCTTTGACGCCCCAGTACAGCATCGCGTCGTCGAAGGTGCGCTCGACCGTGGCGGACCAGTTGGAGAAGTTGGTCAGCTGCGCCTTCATCTGCCGGTCGACGTCGCAGTTGGCGAAGTAGTGGCCGCCGATGATGATCGTTGAGTGGTCGATGTCCGGGGACAGGCGGACGGCGTAGATGTTCGGCGTACCCTCGGCGCACCTGGACAGTGTGCGCGGAGCGTCGAACGATCGGGCTGCGGAGCCGGCCAAGAGCTGGCCGAGGGTGGGGTAGTACCTCACGGCAATGTGATTGCTCGGGTCCTGCTCCCACGCCATCACAAAGCCGCCGTCGGAAATCTGCGTGATGGTGGGCTGAGAGCTGCCCTCACCGAAGTCGTGGGCGAGGGTCCAGTTCAGCAGATCGGTCGAAGTGGCGAGAGCCGCATGGAAACGACCATCCGCCAGCATCGTGTGGTAGACCGCCAGGTAGATCCCGGATGAATCCTGGATGATCTTCGCCGCGTCCATGGAGCGGTCGGCGCTGTCCTTTGCCTGATACCGGACACCGGTGGCGCTGGTGACGCCCTCAATGATTCTGCGAAGTTCACCACGTGCGCCATCGGAGGGTGCCGGCCCATCCGGAGGAGTCGCCACTGCGGGCGGCGTGACAAAGAGTCCAAGCGCCAGCAGCAGTGCGGCCGCGACAACAGTAAAGAAGTTTCCTCCGATGTCAAAACTATTCTTCCGGGTGAAGATTGCAGCTTTCATGCGATGAGGATAGTGCAAACGCAAGTTTCGTTGGCAGTTTTCGAAATATTTCACTATGGGAGCGAATGGTTCCGATTATGTGGCTCGATGGTTAGGAAATGGCAAATGGGTACCATATTGTTGGACGTGTCCGTTCTGTCGGTGATCGACTGATTTCAGGTTGACGCTTCAAGCCAATCGGTACGGACTGGCCGAATCGATCGATGCCCCGTGCTGACGTGCGGTTATGGACCGGCTTCCGCGACCTGTGGGCGCCAAAGGGGCCCCGCGATCTTGGCTGATTCGGGCGGGGGGATGGAAATAGCCCTTGCGGTTGGAACTTGCGAATCATAGTTTTTGTGACCGGTCCGGCTGGGTCAAGAGAATGCCGGAAAGGGAGGGGAGATTTTGTGAAGATGAAACGAATGGCGGCGGTTGCGGCTTCTACTGCCGTCCTGAGTGCGGGCATGGTCTTCGCGTCATCCGCAGCAGAAGCGGCAACGGAGTGCCAGAGCGTCTACGCGAACGGATCGCTCTGCATCTCGTCGAACAACGACGGGTACAACGCCGTGTATACCAAGTGGTCGGGTGATCCGGCTTACGTCGACTTCGCCCTGATCTGTGGCACGCAGAACTTCTACGACCAGGGCGCGTTCTGGATCAGCGCCGGGGAAATGAAGACGTACTTCTTTGCAGTCGGGCGCCGGTCGGACGGCTGCCGCGTCAAGCTGACTGACGTCAACAACGGTGGCACCTGGCAGACTCCGAGGATCTGAGGCAATAAATATCCGGCGGCCTCGGCCGCCAACCAGGGAGGGGAATTTCAGTGAGGACGATGAAGCGGCTGGCAGCAGTTGCAGCTTCCGCCGCAGTTCTGACCGCCGGCATGTCGTTCGCGTCATCCACTGCGGAGGCAGCGGGATGGTGTAGCTCGGTCGGCTCGGCCGGGTCCTTCTGTATTACGGGCAACGGCGACGGATACAACGTGGTCTATTCCAAGTGGAGCGGAAACCCCGCCTACGTGGACTTCAACCTGGTATGCGGAAGCGACCGGTACGGTGATGACGGTGCGTTCTGGATCAGCGCCGGCCAGTCGAGGTCGTACTACTTCGCGGTCGGAGACAGGGGCCGCTGCCACGGCCAGCTGATCGACCGTAACAACGGCGGCGTCTGGAACACCCCCGACGTTGGATAGGGCCTGCGTGATGCTGTGATCGGTCACGGGGGTTGGGGGGGCCCGGCTAGGCGCGGGGGCCCGCGTGTGCTGTTTGGTCGTCGCACTATATGTTGTTT
>NZ_JBHWIO010000014.1:84771-94272 GCF_042732075.1 Kitasatospora sp. NPDC059812 | reverse complement strand
TGGGGTGTTTCTTTTCTTCTATCCGCCCGGGCGGGCGGGTTTTGGTGAGCCGCCCCCGCGGCCCGGCCCCCCTTCAAGGGGCCGGAAGCCGGTGATTTCGATTGTGCCACGCAAGTGTCAGTGGTCATGTAATTATCCAGTCCTCGCAGCGACGGCGATCAACCTCGACCAGAACGCCGTCATCCGCACGTTCTTCCGGCACCCATGAAGCGTGAAGCTGGGAGATGCCGCCCGTGGAAGTGCAGGACCTGCGCGCGAGCCGCTTCCCAGCTTTGTGGTCTCCTCCTCCAGCTGGCGCAGGAGGTTGGTGACTGCCTCAGGCGGCGTGCGTCCGTCGCGTGCGTCGTGCCTGTCGCGCCGCCCGGGGCTCCTCGGGGGTGGCCGGTGCCTCGTGGTGGATCGGGCCGTCCCCGGCGTTGAGCGGCAGGCAGCTGCCGCCGCGCCGGTGGGCGATGATCTCGGCGGCGACGGACACGGCCGTCTCCTCGGGGGTGCGGGCGCCGAGGTCGAGGCCGATGGGGGAGCGCAGCCGGCCGATCTCGGCCTCGGTGAGCCCGACCTCGCGCAGCCGCGCCTCGCGGTCGCGGTGGGTGCGGCGCGAGCCCATCGCGCCGACGTAGCCGACCGGCAGCCGCAGGGCGCGTTCCAGCAGCGGGATGTCGAACTTGGCGTCATGGGTGAGCACGCAGAGCACGGTGCGCCCGTCGATCCGGTCGAGCTGGGAGTCGAGGTAGCGGTGCGGCCAGTCGACGACGACCTCGTCGGCCTCGGGGAAGCGCTGCTTCGTGGCGAAGACGGGCCGGGCGTCGCAGACGGTGACGCGGTAGCCGAGGAAGCGGCCGATCCGGACGACGGCGGCGGCGAAGTCGATGGCGCCGAAGACGAGCATCCGCGGTGCGGGCACGTAGGACTCGACGAAGCAGGTGACGGTGCCCTGGTCGCGGTCGTCGCAGGGGCGTCCGTCGAGGCCGAGCACGATCCGGCCGGTGCGTCCGGCGTCGAGCATGGCCCGGGCCTCGGTGACGATCGCCTGTTCCAGCGCGGTCAGGAGGTGTCGCGCGGGGCGCGTCGCCGCAGGGGCGGCGGCGGGCGACGGCTGGGCCGTCGAGGAGGTGGGGGGGAAGGCGGGGGAGAGGGCGCCGTGGTGGGTGTCGGCGGTGACGGCGACGGTGGCGCCGACGAGTCCGTCGGGCCCGGCGATCACCCGGGCGAGCGCGACCGGGGTGCCGGAGGCGATGTAGGCGATGCCGGCGTCGAGTCCGTCGTCGGCCCCGGGCCGGATCGGCTGGACGAACACGTCGAGGACGCCGCCGCAGGTCAGGCCGACGGCGAAGGCGTCCTCGTCGCTGTAGCCGAACCGCTCCAGCACGGGTTCGCCGGACTCGATGGCGGCCTGGCACAGCTCGTAGACGGCGCCCTCGACGCAGCCCCCGGAGACGCTGCCGATCGCCTCGCCGGCCGCGTCGACGGCCAGGGCCGCCCCTGGGTCGCGGGGCGCGCTGCCGGAGACGCCGACGACGGTGGCCACGGCGAAGGAGCGCCCGGCCGCGTGCCAGGCCTGCAACTGCTCGGCGATGTCCTGCATGTCGGGGAGCTCCTTACACAAGCGAGGGTAGACGGGAGGTGCCGCCGTACGGGAAACGATTCCCGCACGGCGGCGGTGCGGCCAGGCCCTGTCCGGCCGAGAAGGCCTAGTGCACGCCCAGCCAGGACTTGATCGGGGTGAGCGCGAAGTAGACCACGAAGACCCCGGTGAGGATCCACATCAGCGGGCCGGGCTCGCGCCACCTGCCGGTGCCCGCCTTGATGACCGTGTACGAGATGACGCCCGCGGCGACACCGGCGGTGATGCTGTAGGTGAACGGCATCAGGGTGCAGGTGAGGAAGGCCGGGATGGCGACCTCGCGGTCGGACCAGTCGATGTGCCGGGCCTGGCTCATCATCATCGAGCCGATCACGACGAGGGCGGCGGAGGCCACCTCGGTCGGGACGATCGCGGCGAGCGGCGAGAAGAACAGCATCAGCGCGAACACGCCGCCGGTGACGGTCGAGGCGAGGCCGGTGCGGGCGCCGTCGCCGACACCGGTGGCGGACTCGACGAACACGGTCTGGCCGGAGGCGCCGGACAGGCCACCGATGGCGCCGCCGGCCCCGTCGATGAACAGGGCCTTGGAGAGGCCGGGCATCCGGCCCTGCTTGTCGGCCAGCCCGGCCTCGGTGCCGACGCCGATGATGGTGGCCATCGCGTCGAAGAAGCCGGCCAGCACCAGGGTGAAGACGGCGACCGAGGCGCTGATGGCGCCCAGGCCGTGGCTGCCGAAGGCACCGAAGAGGTCGACGTGGCCGAAGAGGCCGAAGTCGGGCGCGGAGACCGGACTGCCCGGCCACACCGGGGCGGAGCTGACCCAGGTCTTCGCGGGGAGGTCGGCGACCGCGTTGATGACGAAGGCCGCCACGGTGCCGCCGGCGATGCCGATCAGGATCGCGCCGCGGACGTTGCGGGCCAGCAGGACGAAGATCGTCAGCACGGTGAGGCAGAAGACCAGGACGGGCCAGCCGGCCAGCTCGCCGAAGGGGCCGAGCGCGAGCGGCGTGGGGCCGCCGGTGTGCACGAAGCCGGCCTTGACCAGGCCGATCAGCGAGACGAAGAGGCCGATGCCGATGGTGATGGCGTGCTTGAGCGGCAGCGGGATGCCGTTCATGATCTTCTCGCGGAGCCCGGACACGACCAGCAGGACGATCAGCAGGCCGTAGATCACGCACAGGCCCATGGCCTGGGGCCAGGTGGTGTGCGGCACCACCAGCGCGGATATCACGCCGGAGACCGAGAGTCCGGCGGCGACCGCCAGGGGGACGTTGCCGACCACGCCCATCAGGATCGTGGTGACGGCTGCGGCGAGCGCGGTCGCGGTGGTGAGCTGCGCGTGGTCCAGCTTGAGGCCGTTGACGTCGGCGCCGCTCAGGATGATCGGGTTGAGCAGCACGATGTAGGCCATCGCCATGAAGGTGGTGAGGCCGCCGCGGATCTCGTTGCCGAAGGTCGATCCCCGGGCCGTGATCTTGAAGTACGCGTCCAGTGCGTTCTTCGGCGCGGGCACGGGCGCGGGGGCGGGCGCGGGGGCGGTGGCCGGGGCCGGCGTGGCGGTGTCGTCCTCGGCGGGTCTTTCTTCCGTGGGGCGGGGTTCCGTGGGGCTGTGTTCCGTGGGGATCTGGGTCATGTCCACTCCCAAGTGTCAAAGGGGGTTGGGGTGGGCGAGCCGACCTGACTGCCAGTCAACGAGGTTGGCGCAGGGGGACTGCTCGACTCACTGGGCGCACTGTGGCGGTGCCTGCGGTGCGTGGGTGGTGCGCACCGCTGCAGAACCCCGGCGTGGGAGAGGCAGCGGGATGGTGCGGTCGTGTGCCGGTGGGTGGTGCACGCGAGTGGGGGTGGCGCGGTGGAGCGGCCCCGGGGCGGCGGGGAAGACGGTCGCCGCCCCGGGGAGGTTCTCCTGCACCCCGGCCGTGCTCCCCGGGGCCCGGAGCCCGGGGGAGCTTGCGGGCTCCGGGGGCGTCAGGCCCCGGGGGCCTCCGTGGTCAGGTGCTCGGGCCGGACCGGGATCCGGTTGAGGGCCAGGCCGGTGGCGTTGCGGATGGCTGCCACGATCGACGGCGTCGCCGACACGGTCGGGGCCTCGCCGACGCCGCGCAGCCCGTACGGGGCGTGCGGGTCGGGCAGTTCGAGGATCTCCACCGGGATCGGCGGGGTGTCGAGGATGGTGGGGATCAGGTAGTCGGTGAAGGAGGCGTTGCGCACCTTCCCGTCCCGCACGATGATCTCCTCCATCACGGCGAGGCCGAGCGCCTGGGTGCAGCCGCCCTGGATCTGGCCGACGACGGAGAGCGGGTTGAGCGCCTTGCCGACGTCCTGGACGGCGGTGAGCTCGACGACCTTGACCAGGCCCAGTTCGACGTCCACGTCGACCACCGCGCGGTTGGCGCAGAAGGTGTACTGGACGTGGCCGAAGCCCTGCCCGGTCTCCTTGTCGAAGGGGACGGTCGGGCGGTGGTGGTGTTCGCGGGTGAGGTCGATGGCCTCCTCGCCGAGCAGGTCGACCATGGGGACCAGCACGCCGGCGCTCTCCGAGACGACCTTCCCGGCGATCAGCGTGATGTCGCCGTGGGTCCAGCCGTAGCGGCGGCGGCCCTTCTCGATCAGCGCCCGCCTGACCGCCTCGGCGGCCAGCTTCACGGCGCCGCCGGTCATGTACGTCTGGCGCGAGGCGGAGGTCGATCCGGCCGATCCGACCTCGGTGTTGGCCGGGTGGATGGTGACCAGTTCGACGCCCAGCTCGGTGCGGGCGATCTGGGCGTGCACGGTGACGCCGCCCTGGCCGACCTCCGCCATCGCGGTGTGCACCATGGCGACGGGCTCGCCGCCGATCACCTCCAGGCGCACCCGGGCGGTGGAGTAGTCGTCGAAGCCTTCGGAGAAGCCGACGTTCTTGATGCCGACCGAGTAGCCGACGCCGCGCACGATGCCCTCGCCGTGCGAGGTGTTGGACAGCGCCCCGGGGAGCTGGCGCACGTCCGGGTGCTCGGTGTCCAGCGGCGGCGGCAGCGGCATCTCCTTGGCGCGCCGCAGCAGTTCGGCGACCGGGGCGGGCGAGTCGATCTGCTGGCCGGTGGGCATGCGGTCGCCCTCCGACATGGCGTTGAGCTGCCTCAACTCGACCGGGTCCATGCCGAGTTCGGCGGCCAGCTTGTCCATCTGCGACTCGTAGCCGAACGCGGCCTGGACGGCGCCGAAGCCGCGCATGGCGCCGCAGGACGGGTTGTTGCTGTAGAGCGCGATGGCGTGCATCCGCACGTTCGGGATCACGTACGGGCCGTGCCCGAGCGAGGCCGCGTTGCCGACCACGGCGGGCGAGGCGGAGGCGTACGCGCCGCCGTCCAGCACGATCCGGCAGTCGGCGAAGACCAGCTTGCCGTCGCGGGTGGCGCCGTGCTCGTAGTGCATCCTGGCGGGGTGGCGGTGCACGTGGCCGAAGAAGGACTCGTCGCGGGCGTAGACGATCTTGACGGGCTTGCCGGTGTGCTGGGCCAGTAGGCAGGCGTGGATCTGCATCGACAGGTCCTCGCGGCCGCCGAAGGCGCCGCCGACGCCGGCCAGGGTGAGCCGGACCTTCTCCTCGGGCAGGTCGAGCACCGGGGCCATCTGCTGGCGGTCGACGTGCAGCCACTGGGTGGCGATGTAGAGGTCGATGCCGCCGTCCTCGGCGGGCACCGCGAGGCCGGACTCGGGGCCGAGGAAGGCCTGGTCCTGCATGCCGACCTCGTAGTCGCCGCTGACGACGACGTCCGCGAGCGCGCGGACCTCGTCGGTGACGCCGAGGCCGGAGACCAGCCGCTGCTCGTGGCAGATGTTGCCGTACCCGTGCGACTTGTACTCGTGCGGCTCGTGCACGTAGCCGTGGGTGGCGGGGTCGAGGCACTGCTCCTCGGTGACGATCGGGGTGAGCACCTCGTACTCGACCTTGATCTTCTTCACCGCGCGGCGGGCGGTCTCCGGGTGGTCGGCCGCGACCAGGGCGATCGCCTCGCCGTGGTAGCGGACCTTGTCGATGGCCAGGGCCGGCTGGTCCTGGATCTCCAGCCCGTAGTACTTCGCGCCGGGGATGTCCTGGTGGGTGAGGACGGCGTAGACGCCGGGCACCTTGAGCGCCTCGGAGATGTCCACCGACAGGATGGTGGCGCGCGGGTGCGGCGAGCGCAGCGCCGTGCCCCAGAGCATGTCCTCGTGCCACATGTCGGAGGAGTACGCGAACTCGCCCTTGACCTTGAGGTGGCCGTCCGGGCGCAGCGGCGAGCCGCCGATGCCGTCCTTGCTGGCCTGCCGGATGTCCTGGAGGTTCTTCTGCCCCTGGATGGTGCGGGTGGTCATTGCGACACGGCCTTTCCGGCGCACGTGCGGGCGGACGCCAGCCGCACCGCGTCCATGATCTTCTCGTAGCCGGTGCAGCGGCAGAGGTTGCCCGACAGCGCCTCGCGGATGTCGTTGTCGCTCGGCTGGGCGTCCCGCTCCAGCAGCGCGTCGGTCTGCACCAGCAGCCCGGGGGTGCAGAAGCCGCACTGGACGGCGCCGGCATCGATGAACGCCTGCTGGACGAGGCCGAGTTCGCCGTTCTCGTCGGTCAGCCCCTCGACCGTGCGCACCTCGCGGTCCTGCACCTGGCCGGCCGCGACCAGGCAGCTGCAGACCGGCACGCCGTCCAGGTAGACCGTGCAGGAGCCGCACTCGCCCTGCTCGCAGGCGTTCTTGGAGCCCGGCAGGCCGACCCGCTCGCGCAGCACGTACAGGAGGCTCTCGCCCTCCCAGACGTCGTCCGCCTCGACCGGCTTGCCGTTGGCGGTGAAAGTCACCCTCATGCCGCGCTCCTGATCTGCTTGCTGTAGTCGTTCCAGGTCCAGGTGAGGGTGCGGCGGGCCATCACGGCCAGCGCGTGCCGGCGGTAGTCGGCGGTGCCCCGGACGTCGTCGATCGGCGAGGCGGCCGCCTTGACCAGCTCGCCGAAGCGCTGGACCACCTCGGCGCCCAGCAGGTCGCCGGACTCCCAGAGGCCGCGCTCGGCGAGCACGCCCCCCAGGTACTCCTCGGCCTCGACGGCGCGGCGCGGCGTGGGGGCGGCCGAGCCGATGCCGGTGCCGACGGTGCCGTTCTTCGGGTGGAGGGCGAAACCGAAGGCGCAGACCGCGATCACCATGGCGTTGCGGGTGCCGATCTTCGAGAACTGCTGCGGGCCGTCCGCCACCGGGATGCGCACGGCCCGGATCAGCTCGTCGGCCTCCAGGCTGTTGCGCTTCACGCCGACGTAGAAGTCGTCGATCGGGATCAGCCGGGTGCCGCGCACGGAGGCGGCCTCGACCAGGACGTCCCGGCCGGCCGCCAGCAGCGCCGGGTGGGAGTCGCCGGCCGGGGAGGCTGCGCCGAGGTTGCCGCCGACGCCGCCGCGGTTGCGGATCTGTGGCGAGCCGACGGTGTGGGCCGCCAGCGCAAGCCCGGGCAGCGGCCCGGACAGCTCGTCGATGATCCGGGAGTAGGGGACGGAGGCGCCGAGCCTGACGACGCCGCCGTCGTTCGACCACTGGGTGAGCTCGGTGATGCGGTTCAGATCGAGAATCGCGGATGGCCGGTGCACGTCGAAGTTCAGCTCGACCATGACGTCCGTACCGCCCGCGATGGGCAGTGCGGTCGGGTACTCGGCCTTCGCCGCGAGTGCCTCGTCCCAGGTAGCGGGCCGAAGGAACTCCATGCGGGTGTCTCCTCAAGTCGTCGCCTGCCGGACGGGTGGGCACAGTGCCCGGAACTCGGTGTTCGGACCTCTCAACCAACCGCTTCGTCGCCTCCGCGTCGGGCCCCGGTCACCGGGCTGCGTCCGGCGGCGTGTCGCCCAGTGAACCGCCGCGACGGGGCCCACAGGCAGTCACCGATGGCATGAAGCCCCGGCTGTGCTCCCGCCCGGCATCCTGTACGTTCCTCTAAGGAGAGGAATGCGCAGCCCAGGTGTTCACCAGGTGCTACCTACGACCGTAATCCGGCCGTGATTCGCAAGCGACGGGCCCGTGATCCGGTCGCCCGCCCGGACGTGACGACAAGTACGGATGTTCGGGCACACTGTGACCCCCGACCGAACGCTCGGGCCTCCCCCGTTCGGCCCACCCCCTCAGCCCCATCCCACCCTCAGCCCCGTTAGGAGTCCGCGGATGCGTGTCCGTGACCTGCTCGCCCCCGGCGCCCCGCGACTGCGCCTGCTCGCGGCCGAGGACGAGCTGGACCGGCAGGTCAGCGGCGTCATGACCACGGACCTGCACGACCCCGGCCGCTACCTGCACGGCGGCGAGCTGGTGCTCACCGGCATGCTGTGGCGCACCGCCCCGGCCGACTCCGAGCGGTTCGTGCGGACCATCGTGGCCGGCGGCGCGGTCGCCCTGGCGGCCGGCGAGGCCGAGGTCGGCCCGGTGCCCGAGGACCTGGTGGAGGCCTGCCGGCGGCACCGGATGCCGCTGCTGGCCGTCCCGGACGACATCGCCTTCGGCACCGTCACCGAGTTCATCGGCCGCCAGGTCTCCGCCGACCGCGCCGCCGACCTCGCCGCCCTCGTCGACCGGCACCGCCTGCTGGTCTCGGCGGCCGGCGGCGGCGGGCTGGACGCGGTGCTGGACCTGCTCGGCGGCGACCTCGACCTCGACTGCTGGGTGCTCACCCCCACCGGCGCGGTGATCGCCGGCCCCGCCGACCGCCTCCCGGCCGAGGACCGCGACCAGTTGGTCCGCGCCCACCTCGGCGCCCAGCGCCAGCGCCGCCGCCCCCCGCACCGGGCCCGCCTGGCCGGCGGCTCCTACTCGCTGCTGCCCGCCCCGGCCTCGGCCGACCACCAGGCGCCGCTGGCCGACTGGGTGCTCGCGGTGGCCGGCGACGTCACCGAGTGGACCGCCAAGCGCCAGCAGCTCGCCGAGAACCTGGCCCGGCTGGTCGCCGCCGAGCGCCACCGCCGCGACGAGGGCCGCCGGCTGCGCCGCCGCCTCGCCGACGAGGTGCTGGCCCTGCTCCAGCGCGACGCCGACCCGGCCGAGATCAGCCGCACCCTGTACGCCTCCACGGCGATGGCCGCCCGCTACGAGAGCGTCGAGCCCAAACCCCAGGCCCAGGACGGGTCCTGGCTGGTGCTCAGCGCCGAGGGCACCGGCCTGCCCGAGGGCGTGGTGCGCGCCGTCCTGGAGGAGGCGCTGGGCGGCACCACCGACCGCGCGCTGGTCGCCGGGGCCGGCTCCGGCGCCGTCGTGGTGCTGCCCGCCCTGGACGGCCCGGTGCCCGCCGAGACCCTGCGCGACCTGCTCGCCCCGCTGGAGGCGGGCCTCGGCTCGGAGGGCCGGATCACCCTCGGCGTCTCCGCCCCCGCCTCCGAGGCCGGCGGCCTGCGCGGCGCCCTGGAGGAGGCCCGGCACGCCCGCCGGATCGCCGCCGCCCGGGTCGGCCGGGTCTGCGTGGCGGGCCCCGAGGAGCTGGCCTCGCACGTGCTGCTGCTGGCGGCCGTCCCGGACGAGGTCCGCCGCGCCTTCCGCAGCCGGCTGCTGGACAAGGTGATCGCGTACGACATCGAGCACCAGGCGGACCTGGTCCGCACCCTGGAGGCGTTCCTGCGCTCGGACGGCTCCTGGACGCGCTGCGCCGCGCAGCTGCACGTCCACGTCAACACCCTGCGCTACCGGATCGGCCGGATCGAGGAGCTGACCGGCCGTGACCTCTCCCGGCTGGAGGACCGGGTGGACTTCTACCTGGCGCTCGAACTGGCCTGACGGGTCGGGACGGCCGGGTCCGAGGGCTGGGCCTGACGGCCGGGCCTGAGAGCCGTGCCGCATGCAGGAGGGGGGCGGCCCGCGGGGGTGGGGGGGGCGCCGCCGGGCAGCTTCGTGGGACGGGGGGGGAAGGGGGGGGGAGAAGAGGGCGGGGGGTAGGCGGGG
>NZ_JBHWIO010000014.1:0-84761 GCF_042732075.1 Kitasatospora sp. NPDC059812 | reverse complement strand
GTGCTGTCCTCCCCGGCCGCGTACGCCGCCGAGGCACCCGCGGCCGCCACCGCCCCCCCCCCCGGGGGGGGCCCCGCCACCCCCCGCCCCACAGCCCCCCGGGGGGGACAGCCCCCCGCGCGGCGCGGGCGCCCGGGCCCCCTCCTGCATGATCGTTACTGCGTGGGACTACTGCGTGGGACTACTGCGGCGGGATGACCGAGGTCATCCACTCGAAGATGCTCGGCACCATGGTCTTCCACAGCTCGGTGGTGTGCGGGCCGTTGCTCTCCTGGACCTGCACCTTGGTCGGCTCCTTGGCCGCCGCCGCGATCGCCTGGCCGTCCTCCAGACCGTCGCCCTTCTTGCCGCTGATGTAGAGGCTGACCTTCGGCGGCTGCTGGGCGCTCTTGAGGATGTTGACCGGGTTGTTGGCCTCGCGCAGCTTCGGGTCCTTGCCGACCAGGGAGTCGTTCTCGGACGCCGGGTCGTTGTAGCCGGACATCGAGATCGCGGCCCGGTACCGGTTGGGGTGCGCCAGGGACAGCTTGGCCGCGCAGTGGGCGCCGGCCGAGTAGCCGGCGATGCCCCAGCGGTCCGGGGACTGGTCGGCGCGGAAGTTGTCCATGATCATCTGCGGGACGTCCCGGGTGAGCCAGGCATCGGCGTTGATCTTGCCGGGGATGTCGGTGCAGCCGGCGTCCTGGTGGCTGCCGAGGAGCAGGGTGCGCGGCGAGACCAGGATGAACGGGGAGACCTTGCCCTGCTGCATCAGCGGCTTGAGCTGCTCGGAGACCTTGAGGGTGCCGTACCAGGTGGAGGAGGAGCCCGGGTAGCCCGGGATCAGCTCGACCACCGGGAACTTCTTGTCCTTGAACGCCGGGTCGTTGTACTGCGGCGGCAGCCAGACCAGGACCTCGCCGTCGACTCCGGACACCTGGCCCTTGAGCTCGGTCTTCTGGACGTCGCCGGGCACCGCCGGGTCGCCCACGCCGGCGAACTTCTGGAGCGCCTTCGGCGGCTGCTTGGCCGCGTCGCCAGTGCCCTGGCCGGCGCCGTCCTTGCCCGCGGCGCCGCCCTGGTCGGCCGGCGCCACCTGCGGCACGGCCCGGACGTGGTCGCCGGTGCCGAGCAGGTCGTCCCAGTTGCCGTAGATCAGGTTGGCGTTGTTGACCATCACGAAGACCATCAGCACGGCCGTGATCTGGCAGAACATGATCATGACGAGCCTGGACAGGATCCGCACCGGGTTCGGCCCGCGGACCTTGCCCCAGTACAGGAGCGCCACCGCGATGGACACCGGCACCAGGATGACGGTGAGGATGAAGAATGGCGTACCTGTCAGTTGCATCAAGTTCTCGTATCCGGGTTGCTGGCCGCCCGAGCCCCACTCGCCCGAACGCACTCCAATGGCATTGGACGGCGCTGAACCGATGATCGGTTGCCATCCGAATCTGTGCGGAACCTGAGAGGAACATCACGTTTCCTGTGATGTTCCTGTTTCGGGTCGGCGCTAAGTCTGCCACCCGGACGGCCGTCGTCCGGACGAGATGTCCAGCGAACTTCCAGGAAGGTCCCCCGGGGCACCTTACCTCCCGCGTCGCGGGCGCCGCCGGGCGAGGCGGTGTCATCCACGTGCCGCCCGGCCAGAGAGACTAGGGGGATGAGCACAACCCGCTTTCGCCCGTCCCGCCGCTTCTGGCCCGTCTGCGCCCTCCTGGCACTCGCGGTCACAGCGGCCGGTTGCAGCAGTACCGGAGGCCGCCGTGCCGAGGAGGCCCGCGCCAAGGCGTCGGCCGCCGGCGGCAGCGCCGTCACCACCCCGCGCTGGAAGGTCGCCATGGTGACCCACGCCGGGGCCGGCGACGCCTTCTGGGACAGCGTGCGCAAGGGTGCCGAGCAGGCCGCCGCCAAGGACAACATCACCTTCCTGTACTCCAACGACGCGCAGACCCAGAACCAGGTCCAGCTCGTCCAGGCCGCCATCGACCAGAAGGTCGACGGCCTGCTGGTCACCCTCGCCAAGGGCGACGCCATGGCCGACGTCCTCGGCAAGGCCAAGGCCGCCGGCATCCCCGTGATCACCGTCAACTCCGGCCAGGAGTACTCCGCCAAGTTCGGCGCGCTCACCCACATCGGCCAGGACGAGTCCACCGCCGGCCAGGCGGCCGGCACCGAGCTGGCCGGCCGCGGCCGCAAGAACGTGCTCTGCGTCATCCACGAGCAGGGCAACATCGGCCAGGAGCAGCGCTGCTCCGGCGCCCAGTCCAAGGCCGGCGGCGCCTTCCAGGTGCTGTACGTGGACGGCGTCAACATGCCCGACGCCCGCGCCGCGATCTCCGCCAAGCTCCAGGCCGACCCGGCCATCGACACCGTGCTCACCCTCTCCGGCCCGATGGCCGCCACCGGCCTCCAGGCCGTCCAGGACGTCCACCGCGCCGTCGAGCTCGACACCTTCGACCTGGGGCCGCAGGTGGTGGCCGGCCTCAAGTCCGGCTCCGTCGGCTTCGCCGTCGACCAGCAGCCCTACCTCCAGGGCTACGAGGGCGTCGACCTGCTCTGGCTGTACAAGTCCAACCTGGACATGCTCGGCGGCGGCAAGCCCGTCGCGACCGGCCCGCAGATCCTGACCAAGGACGACGCCGACGCGCTCGCCGAGTACGTCGCGAGGGGGACCAGGTGAGCACCACCGACGTCCTCGCCCAGGACCGCCCGGCCGCGCTGCGCCGCCTCCTCGCCCGCCCCGAGCTCGGCTCGCTGATCGCCGCCGTCGCGGTGTTCACCGTCTTCGCGGTGGCCGCCGAACCCTTCCTGCGGGTCTCCTCGCTGGGCACCGTGCTCTACGCGGCGTCCACCATCGGGATCATGGCCGTCCCGGTCTCGCTGCTGATGATCGGCGGCGAGTTCGACCTGTCGGCGGGCGTGCTGGTCACCACCGCCGCGTTGACCTCCTCGATGGTCTCCTACCAGTTCACCGCGGTGACCTGGGTCGGCGTGCTGGTCTCGCTCGCCGTCACCCTGGCCGTCGGCGCCTTCAACGGCTGGATGCTCGGCCGCACCCGGCTGCCCAGCTTCATCGTCACCCTTGGCACCTTCCTGATGCTGACCGGTGCCAACCTCGGCGTCACCAAGCTGGTCTCCGGCACCGTCTCCACCAAGCCGATCTCCGACATGGAGGGCTTCGCCGCCTGCCGCTGGCTGTTCGCCTCCGAGGTCACCGTCGGCGGACTGACGATCAAGGCCACCGTCTGGTGGTGGCTCGGCCTGCTCGCGGTCGGCAGCTGGGTGCTGCTGCGCACCCGCTTCGGCAACTGGATCTTCGCCGTCGGCGGCGACGCGGACGCCGCCCGCGCGGTCGGTGTGCCGGTCGCCCGCACCAAGACCCTGCTCTACCTCGGCGTCGGCTTCGGCGCCTGGGTGCTCGGCCAGCACCTGCTGTTCTCCTTCGACACCGTGCAGTCCGGCGAGGGCGTCGGCAACGAGCTGATCTACATCGTCGCGGCCGTCATCGGCGGCTGCCTGATCACCGGCGGCTACGGCTCGGTGGTCGGCTCCGCGCTCGGCGCGCTGATCTTCGGCATGGCCAGCAAGGGGATCATCTACGCCCAGTGGAACCCGGACTGGTTCAAGTTCTTCCTCGGCGCGATGCTGCTGCTCGCCGCCCTGCTGAACGCGTACGTCAAGCGCCAGGCCGAACGGGGGCCCCGATGAAGACCGAACTGCTCGCCCTGGAGGGCGTCGGCAAGAGCTACGGCACCGTCCGCGCCCTCCAGGACGTCTCGCTCACCCTGCACGCCGGCGAGATCAGCTGCGTGCTCGGCGACAACGGCGCCGGCAAGTCCACCCTGATCAAGATCATCTCCGGGCTGCACCAGCACGACGAGGGCACCTACACCGTCGGCGGCGAGGAGGTCCGGCTCGACTCCCCGCGCCAGGCCCTGGACCGCGGCATCGCCACCGTCTACCAGGACCTCGCCGTCGTCCCGCTGATGCCGGTCTGGCGCAACTTCTTCCTCGGCTCCGAGCAGGGCCACCGCCGCTGGGGCGGCCTGCGCCTGGACGCCGAGGCGATGCGCGCCACCACCCGCGAGGCGCTCGCCCGGATGGGCATCGACCTGCACGACGTGGACCGCCCGATCGGCACCCTCTCCGGCGGCCAGCGCCAGTGCGTCGCGATCGCCCGGGCCGTGCACTTCGGCGCCAAGGTGCTCATCCTGGACGAGCCGACCGCGGCGCTCGGCGTCAAGCAGTCCGGAGTGGTGCTCAAGTACGTCACCGCCGCCCGCGACGCCGGGCTCGGGGTCGTCCTGATCACCCACAACCCGCACCACGCGTACCTGGTCGGCGACCACTTCACCCTGCTCAAGCGGGGCCGGATGGCCGGCAGCCACCCGCGCACCGAGATCGGCCTCGAACAGCTCACCACCGAGATGGCCGGCGGCTCCGACCTCGCCGAACTCTCGCACGAGCTGGCCCGGCCCACCGAGCCTGAGCCCCGCACCGAACCCCAGTCCCGCACCGAACCCCGGCCCCGCACCGACCCCGAGCCCCGTCCTGACCCCGAGCCCCGTGAGGAGCGTCCGTAGCCGTGACCAGCCCCCAAGGCAGCACCCGGCCGGCCGTCCTGCCCACCCTGCTCGGCCTCGGCCCCCGCGCCGAGCGCCGCCGCCGCGCCCTGCCCGCCGGGATACTGCGACTGCCCACCATCGGCGTCGACATCGGCGGCACCAAGGTGGTCGCCGGAGTGGTCGACGGCGAGGGCACGGTGCTGGAGAAGCTACGCACCGACACCCCCGACAAGAGCAAGAGCGCCAAGGTCGTCGAGAACGTCATCGTCGACCTGGTGCTGGAGCTCGCCGACCGGCACGACGTCCATGCCGTCGGCATCGGCGCGGCCGGCTGGGTCGACGCCGACCGCTCCACGGTGCTGTTCGCCCCGCACCTGAACTGGCGGGGCGAGCCGCTCCAGCAGGCGCTCAGCGAGCGGCTGCGCTTCCCGGTGATCGTCGAGAACGACGCCAACGCCGCCGCCTGGGCCGAATGGCGCTTCGGCGCCGGGCGCGGCGAGGACCACATGGTGATGCTCACCCTGGGCACCGGCATCGGCGGCGCCGTCGTCCGCGACGGCTACGTCGACCGCGGCAAGTACGGCCTGGCGGGCGAGTTCGGCCACATGCAGGTGCTGCCCGGCGGCCACCGCTGCCCGTGCGGCAACCGCGGCTGCTGGGAGCAGTACTCCTCCGGCAACGCGCTGGTGCGCGACGCCCGCGAACTCGTCGCCGAGGAGTCCCCGGTGGTGCAGCCGCTGCTCGCCCGGGCCGGCGGCACCGTCGAGGGCATCACCGGACCGCTGGTCACCGAGGCCGCCCGGGCCGGCGACCCGACCGCCACCGAACTGCTCTACGAGGTCGGCACCTGGCTCGGCGTCGGCATCGCCAACCTGGCCGCCGCGCTCGACCCGGGCCGCTTCGTCATCGGCGGCGGCGTCTCCGAGGCCGGCGACCTGCTGCTCGGCCCGGCCCGGGACACCTTCCGCCGCACCCTCACCGGGCGCGGCTTCCGGCCCGAGGCCAGCATCGTGCACGCCGCACTCGGCAACGAGGCCGGCCTGGTCGGCGCCGCCGACCTCGCCCGGCAGGTCGCCCGCCGGTTCCGCACCATCAAGCGGCGCCGGGTCGAGCGCAGCGGCGTCTGACCGACCCCTCCCCGATCGCGTCGGCCGCGTCAACTACCGGTTGGTAGCGGTGCGGTGTGATTGTCGGGATCATGCCTCCTGTGAGACAACGGAGTTGACGTCGACTCAGGAGGACTCGGATGAGGGCTCTGGCCCGGATCGCACCACCGCTGCTGCTCGCCACCGCCCTGGTCTGGTCCTGCGCCGGGCCGGCCGGGGCGGCGGGGGCGGCCCCGCCGCCGAAGGCCCCCGAGGCGGTGGGCCGGGGCGGAGCTGTGGCCAGCGTCGACGCCGACGCCACCGCGGCCGGCATCGAGGTGCTGCGCAAGGGCGGCAACGCGGTCGACGCGGCGGTCGCGACCGCGGCCGCCCTCGGCGTCACCGAGCCCTACTCCTCCGGCATCGGCGGCGGCGGGTACTTCGTCTACTACGACCACGCCACCGGCCGGGTGCACACCATCGACGGCCGCGAGGTGGCCGGCCGCACCGCCGACAGCGGGCTGTTCCTGGAGGACGGCAAGCCGCTGGCCTTCGCCGACGCCGTCACCAGCGGCCTGTCCGTCGGCGTCCCCGGCACCGCCGCCACCTGGGACACCGCCCTGCGCCAGTGGGGCACCCGCACGCTCGCCGACGCCCTCAAGCCCGCCGAGCGGATCGCCGACAACGGCTTCGTCGTCGACCAGACCTTCCACGGCCAGACCGCCGACAACTACGACCGGTTCAAGGACTTCCCGGACACCGCCAAGCTCTACCTGCCCGGCGGCAAGCCCCCCGAGGTCGGCACCGTCCTGCGCAACCCCGACCTCGCCGCCACCTACCGGCTGCTCGCCAAGGACGGCGTCAAGGCCTTCTACCAGGGCGACCTCGGCAAGGACGTGGCCGACACCGTCCAGCACCCGCCGGTCGACCCGGCCTCCGGCCGCAAGGCCCGCCCCGGCAAGATCGACACCGCCGACCTCGCCGCCTACCAGGTCCGCCGCCAGGCGCCCACCCACGTCCCGTACCGGGACTACGACGTCTACTCCATCGCCCCCTCCAGCTCCGGCGGCACCACCGTCGGCGAGGCGCTCGGCATCCTGGAGGACGGCGACCTCGGCGCGTACAGCGACACGCAGTACTACCACCACTTCCTGGACGCCTCCCGGATCGCCTTCGCCGACCGCAACCGCTGGGTCGGCGACCCGGCCTTCGGCGACGTCCCCACCAAGGAACTGCTCTCCGCGCGCTACGCCGCCTCCCGGGCCTGCCTGATCAGCCCCGACCGCGCCCTCACCAGCCCGCTCGCCCCCGGCGACCCGCGCCACCCCGCCGACTGCGCCGAGGCCGGCCCCGCCGTCGCCGAGCCCTACGAGGGCCCCAACACCACCCACCTCAGCGTGGCCGACCGCTGGGGCAACGTCGTCTCCTACACCCTCACCATCGAGCAGACCGGCGGCAGCGGCATCACCGTCCCGGGCCGCGGCTTCCTGCTCAACAACGAGCTCACCGACTTCGACTTCACCCCGCTCACCCCGGGCGTCCCCGACCCCAACCTGCCCGGTCCGGGCAAGCGGCCGCGCTCCTCGATCTCCCCGACCATCGTGCTGCGCGACGGCGAACCGCTGCTGGCCACCGGCAGCCCCGGCGGCGCGACCATCATCACCACCACCCTCCAGGTGCTGCTCGGGCGGCTCGACCGGGGCCTGAGCCTGGAACAGGCCATCGCCGCACCGCGCGCCAGCCAGCGCAACACCGTCGCCACCCAGGCCGAGCCCGGCTTCCTGGCGCTGCCCGAACGGGCCGCCCTGGAGGCGCTCGGGCACAGCTTCACGTCCGTCGCCGAGATCGGCGCCGCGACCGGCGTCGAACGGCTGCCGGACGGGCGGTGGGTGGCCGCGGCCGAACCGGTCCGGCGCGGAGGCGGCTCCGCGGCGGTGGTCCGGCCCACGGGCTGACCGGGCCGCAGGCCGGCCGGGCCGCGCTGTCGGTGCCGGGCGGTATGTTCGGGGTGGGCGTCCCCTCGGGGGGTGCCCACCCCTCGTCTTGACCGGACCACCCGTCCGTACCGAACCACCCGTCCGTACCGAACCACCGGGAAGGCCGCCCGCCGTGACCGTCCGCATCGCCACCTGGAACATCAACTCCGTCACCGCGCGGCTGCCCAAGCTCCTGGAGTGGCTGGAGAGCGCCAAGCCCGACGTGCTCTGCCTCCAGGAGCTCAAGTGCGCGGCCGACGCCTTCCCGTACGAGGAGGTGCGCGCCCTCGGGTACGAGACGGCGGCCCACGGCACCGGCCGGTGGAACGGCGTCGCGATCGTGTCCCGGCTCGGCCTGGACGACGTCGTGCGCGACCTGCCCGGCCAGCCCGGCTACCTCGCCGACGGCGCCCTGCTGCCCGACGTCGAGCCGCGCGCCGTCGCCGCCACCTGCGGCCCGGTCCGGGTCTGGTCGGTCTACGTGCCCAACGGCCGCGAGGTCGACCACGCCCACTACCGCTACAAGCTGGAGTGGCTGCAGGCGCTGCGCACGGCCGCCACCGAGGACGCCGCCGGGCCCCGCCCGTTCGCCGTCCTCGGGGACTTCAACATCGCTCCCGCCGACGAGGACGTCTACGACGTCGCCGCCTTCGAGGGCCTCACCCACGTCACCCCCGCCGAGCGGGCGGCGCTGGAGGCCCTCGGCGAGGTGGGCCTGCACGACGTGGTGCCGCGCCCGCTCAAGTACGACCGCCCCTACACCTACTGGGACTACCGCCAGCTGGCCTTCCCCAAGAACCGGGGCATGCGGATCGACCTCACCTACGCCAACAAGCCCTTCGTGGACGCCGTCACCGACAGCTATGTGGACCGCGAGGCCCGCAAGGGCAAGGGCACCTCGGACCACGCGCCGGTCGTGGTGGACCTCGACCTGTGAATCACCCTGGGTGAGGGGCGGTAACCCGAACGGTCCCGACCGGTGGCCGGGTCCGGGCGGGCTGCCTACTGTCGGGCATAACCGGGTGCAGTTGTTCGACCACGTGGACATCGGAGTCCCCCCGGCTGCGCCCGAGAATCCCGGAGGTTCCGGCATGCGCCCCATGCGTACGGCCGCCGCCGCCCTGATCGGCGCGACGGTGCTGACCGGCCTGACGGCCCCCCTTGCATCCGCCAGGGACGGCTCGGCCTCGGTCAGCCCGTCCCAGGCCGCACCGGGCCAGACCGTGAAGCTCACGGTCTCCTGTGAGAAGTCGGACAAGCCCGACGCCAAGACCATCACCGCCCACTCCGCCGCGTTCGAGGGCGGTCCGGCCACTCTCACCCTGGGCTCCGACGGCAAGCACAGCGGCTCGGCCCGGCTGGCCGGCCAGCACTCCGGGGACAACAAGATCGACGGCACCTGCCCGGACGGCGGGGCGTTCTCCACCAAGGTCGCGGTCGCCGGCGTCCCGGTCGCCGGCTCCGACAAGGGCTCTGACAAGGGCTCCGACAAGGGCTCTGACAAGGGCTCCGAGAAAGGCCCTGAGAAAGGCCCCGAGAAGGGTCCCGAGAAGGGTCCCGAGAAAGGCCTCGGCGACTGGGGCAAGGCGGCCGGCGAGTGGGCGGGTTCGCTCGGCCAGTCCGGCGCCGGCGGCCAGCAGGTCGCCCCGCACGGTGCCGTCAACACCGGCCTCGGCGGTTCGGTCGCGGCCGATCCGGCGGAGCTGGCCGGGGGCCTGGCCCTGGTGGCGGGCGGCGTCGGAGGCTTCTGGCTGCTGCGGCGGCGCGGTGCCTGATGGGCACCGCGCCTTTTTGTCTTTCCCGCGCGCCGTCGGACCCTGACCGGGCCGGCGGCGCACAGGCGTGTCAGCCGGCCTGCGGCGCGGGCTTGCGCTGCTGCTGAGGCCCGTGCCCGAGTTCGTGCCCGTGCTTGTGCTCGTGCCCGAGTTCGTGCTCGTGTTCGTGTTCGTGCCGGAGGGTGCCGCTGGCCAGCAGGTACTGGGCCAGGACGTACGTCGCCATGATCCAGAACTGGTGCCCCGGCAGCTCCCGCCACTTCGCCAGCTGGGTGGCGATCAGTGTGTCGGACAGCAGGAACAGCGCCCCGCCCAGCCCGGTCCGCCAGCCCAGCCCGGCCGAGGTGACGGCCGTGGAGGCGAGCAGCAGGCTGTAGCCGGCCACCGGGATACGCAGGTCCCCGAGGTCCGGCCAGAGCTGCCCGACCATGGCCACCCAGGCGGTTGCGTACGCGGCCGCCACCACCAGGGCCCGCCGACGGTCGGTCAGCGCCCCGCGCCGGACGAACATCGTCACGTAGCAGATGTGCGCCGCCGCGAACGAGCCCATCCCGGCCAGGAACGCGGTGTCGTTCTTCAACTGGAGCAGCACGTCCCCGCCCGCGCTCAGCAGCAGCGCCGGGGCCAGCGGCTTCGGTGCCCGCCGCCCGGCGCCGGCGGCCGCGGCGACGCTGTGCGCGGCCAGCAGCGGCATCAGGGCCGGCTTGGTGGCGTTCTGCAGCACGGACGCGCCGGAGGCGATCGCGCCGAGGTGCGTCGCCGAGGCGGCCACGAAGCCGCCGAGCAGGCCGGCGGCCGAGCGCAGGCGGCCGCCGAGGACGGCACGGGTGGTCGTACGGATGCTCATGCGGCTGCTGACCTCCGGGGTCGGGCGGTGGGGGAGTGGGACGAACCCTAGGCGACCCGTCGGTGCGGCGGAAGAGCGGGTTACCGGTGCGTAACCCGGGCGGTGCGTAACCCGGGCGGTGCGGGGCGGGTGACGGCGCGGCGCCGGGTGCGGGCCGGCGGGTGGCGTAGCGGAGGGCCGCCGGTCACTTCGGCGCGCGGCCGGTTGCTGCCACCGGGTGACCCGGCCACCGTCTAGTCTGGTCCCCGACATGGAGCAGCAGGAGTACGCGGTCGGCGCCACCCGGGTGGCCACCGGCAGGCCGGACGGGCGCACGGGCGGGACGGGGCGGAGGGCCACCGACGCCCTCCTCGCCGTACGCGAACCCGCAGCTGGGGCGGCGCCCGAAGCCGTGTCCGGCCCCCGTGCTGACGCCGCGCCGACCAGGCCCGCCCCCGAGCCGGGCGCCGCTTCCGCGCTCTCGTCCGACCCGGGCCTGCTCCGGCTCGCCCACTGGTTCGCCGCCGCCGCCCCCGGCACCGCCGACGACCTGTGCGCCGCCTCCTTCGGCCTCTACCCGGCCCGCCATCTCGGCGCCCCCGCCGAAGCGGCGCCCGACGCCGACGTCAGCTGGTGGCACGGCCCCACCGCGCACGCCACCGCCACCCCGCGCTCCCGGGAGCCCCGCCCCGTCGGCGGTCTGCGCCGTGCCCGGCGGGACGCCTCCGCGCTGCCCGTCGTCCGGTCAGGCGCCAAGCCGGGCAGGCCCGGAAGGCACCGCAAGCCCGAGCGCACCCGCCCGGTGCCGGGCGCGCAGGATCGCTCCGGCCAGGACCTTCCGATACCGGCCCCCGCCCCGGCCCTTCCTGCCGCGGACGTCTCGGCCCCGGCCCTGCCCGCCGTCGACCTGCCCGCCGCCGAGCGCCGGATCGCCGCCCGGCTGCTGCTCGCCCACCCGCTGGTCACCGCCTCCGGCCCGCACGCCGACGGCTTCCCGCTGATCCGCCGTCACCGCGACTGGCTCGTCGAACGCTTCGACGCCCTGCTCGGCTACCGGCTCGTCGTCGGCCCCTGGCACGCCCGGCTCTGCAAGGCCGGCCTCGGCCCCGGCGCCGCCCGCCGCCTCGAACACCCCGCGACCGGCGCCCCGTTCACCCCCGCCGGTTACGCCCAACTCGCCCTCGCCCTTGCCCTGTTGGTCGACGCCCCCGAGCAACTGCCGTACGGGCGGCTGCTCGACGCCATGCGCGCCGCGGCGCCGGGCCTCGCCGCCGGCCCGGCCGACCGCGCGATGGCCCTCGCCGCGCTCGCCGACTGGCAGGTCCTCGGCGACCTGCCGGCCGGCGGGGCCGACCCGGCCGACCCCGCCGCCCGGGCCGCCGTACTGACCGTCGACCGCGAACTCGCCCGCGCCGTCCCGGCCGGCCCGCCCGCCCTCGCCGACGACGCCGCCGACCTGATCCGCCGTGCCGCGGACGCCGAACCCGCCACCGCGGTGCGCCGCCTGCTCGCCGAGACCCCCGCCGTCCTCGACGCCGACCTCCCCGAGGACCGGCGCGCCTGGCTGCGCGAGCACCGGCTGAGCGGCCCGGCCGCGCTCGCCGACTTCCTCGGCCTGGAGGCCGAGCTGCGGACCGAGGGCGTCGCCCTGCTCGACCCGGCCGACGAGCTCACCGACCTCGTCTTCCCCGGCGCCGGCCCTCTGCCGCAGGCCGCCCTGCTGCTGCTCGAACGCCTGGTCGAGGAAGTCCGCCCGCTGCCCGGCGAGACCACCACCGGCGGCGACGTCCCGATCCCCGACGCGCTGATAGACGGCCTCCTCGGCGACATCGCCGACGAGTACGGCCTCCCGGCCCGCTGGCGCCGCGACTACCTCGCCGACCGCACCGCGCTGCGCCGCGACGCCCTCGACCTGCTCCACAACCTCGGCCTGATCACCCCCACCCCCCGCGGCAGCCGCCCCCCGGGCTGGCTCCTGCGCCCGCCCGCCGCCCGCTACGCCCCCGCCCCGGACCTCCACCCCGTCCCCGGCACCGGCCGCCACTCCCGCCCCGCGCCGGCCGGGGCCCGGGAGCAGCGGCGCGCCTGAGGCCGGTCCGCCGCCCCGCCGCCCCGCTGCGCCGTCGCGCTCCGCTCCGCTGCCCCGCTCCGCCGTCGCCGGAAAGGCGGAAGCACCGCGTCCGGGGGCGGACGGCGGTGCTGAGGGGGTGGATCGGACGGCCTGTCGGTTTCCTTCTCGCCGGTCGCTTTCTCGCGGGTCACTTCCTCGCGGTGGCCGTGGTGGCGGCGATGGTGTCGTGCTGGACGGTCTCGACGGTGGCGCCGACGCCGAAGGTGCCGAGGGCGATGGAGGCGAGGACGGCGGTGGCGGCGAGGAGGCGGCGGTGGCGCCGGGGGAGCGGGAAGCGCGGTTCCTGGTAGGGCGCCTGAGGGCTGGCGTTCATGACAGGGAGGGTCCCAGGGTGGTGTGAACGGTCGGTACGCGCGGGTGAAGTCCGGGCGGGGGTTGGGCGTCGGTTGGCCGCGTACGCCCCACCTGCACGGGTGGGGCGTACGCGCTGGTCAGCGGCGTGGTGTGCGTTCGGCGAGGGCCTCGCCGACGGCGACCCGGACGGCGTCGCGCAGGCCGTGCACGGGGTACAGGCGGGACGGGCCGGCGGCCGGGTCCTCGCGGAGCTCCTTCACCAGGGACACGCAGAGCAGCAGCATCACGACCACGAAGGGCAGCGCGACCAGGATCGTCGCGTTCTGCAGCGCGGTGAGCCCGCCGGCCAGCAGCAGGGCGGCGGCGACCCCGCCCATCAGCACGCCCCAGACGACCACGAGCCAGGTGCGCGGGTGCAGCGAGCCGCGGCTGGAGAGCGAGCCGAGGACGAGGGAGGCGGAGTCGGCGCTGGTGATGAAGAAGGTCATCACCAGCAGCACGGCGACGACGCTGGTGGCGGAGCCGAGCGGCAGCGCGCGCAGCATCTCGAACAGCGAGGCCTCCGCGCCCTTCGGGATGGTCGCGACCAGGTCGGCCGCGCCGGTGGAGGCCAGCCGGATCGCGGTGCCGCCCATCACGCAGAACCAGATCACGGTGGCCCCGCTGGGGACCAGCAGGACGCCGATCAGGAACTGCCGGATGGTGCGGCCGCGGGAGATGCGGGCGATGAAGGTGCCGACGAAGGGGGCCCAGGAGAGCCACCAGGCCCAGTAGAAGATCGTCCAGGAGCCGAGCCAGCTCTCGTCGGTGAAGGCCCCGGTCTGGGTGGACATGCCGAGCAGGTCGGAGAGGTAGCCGCCGACGGTGGAGGGGATCGCGTCCAGCGTGAACACCGTCGGGCCGAACACGAAGACGAAGAGCATGATCAGCGAGGCCAGGACGACGTTCGCGGTGGAGAGCCACTTGACGCCCTTGTGGACGCCGGAGAAGGCGGAGAGCACGAAGGCGGCGGTCAGCGAGCCGATGATGATCAGCTGGGCGTTCTGGGTGTTGCGCACGGAGGTGATGTAGCCGAGGCCGTCGGTGACCTGGAGCGCGCCGAGGCCCAGGCTGGTGGCGGAGCCGAAGACGGTGGCGAAGACGGCCAGCAGGTCGATCGCGCGCCCGGGCCAGCCGTCGGCGCCGCGCTGGCCGATGAGCGGGACGAAGGCGGCGGAGATGCGGTTGCCGCGGCCCTTGCGGAAGGTGGTGTAGGCGAGGGCGAGGCCGCCGACGGCGTAGATCGCCCACGGGTGCAGGGTCCAGTGGAACAGCGAGAACTCCAGGGCCTGCTGGGCGGCGGCCGCGCTCTGCGGTTCCAGGCCGGAGCCGGGTTGCGGGGTGGCGAACAGTTGGAGCGGCTCGCCGACGCCGTAGAACATCAGGCCGATGCCCATGCCGGCGCTGAACATCATGGCGACCCAGGCGAGGGTGGAGAACTCGGGTTCGTCGTCGTCGCGGCCGAGCCGGATGCGACCGAAGCGGCTGAAGGCGAGCAGCACGGTGAGGACGAGGAAGACGTCGGCGGCCACCACGAACAGCCAGCCGAAGTTGTGCAGGACCCAGCCGAGCGCGCTGCTGGAGGTCCGGCCGAGCGAGTCCTCGGCGAACACGCCCCAGGCGACCACGGCCAGCACCAGGGCGGCGCTGATCCCGAACACCGCCCGGTCGGCGGGCAGGGTCGCGGCGGGTTCGTCGGGCTCCTCCGCGCGTTGGTCGGGCTGCGGCGGCTGGCTGCTCATCGGGTGGACTCTCCTACCTCGGGGCGGACGTGGGCTTCGGCGACATCAGCGGATTAAAGCTGCATGTCGCACTATGTCCAGTTCGTGCCGCGAGGGGCGGGAGGGCGCGCCGGGGAGGCGGCGGGTGGGGACTTACGTCCCGTCAGGCCGGGTGCTCATGGGCCGGGGCGTGCGCGGCGAGCCGGAACCACGGGCGGAAGCCGTCCGGCGCCGGGGAGTTGGGCCGGCTGTCGCGTCGGACGGGTTCAGGGCCGGTGGGTGCCGGACGGGACCTCGTACGGCGCCGGGTACGGCGTCTCGTACGGGTTCAGCACCAGCCGCACCACGTCCTCCAGCCGCCGTCGGGCATCGCCGAGGGTGGTGCGGCCGGTCACCCAGGCGGTCAGCTCGCCCTGCCAGGCGTGGGCGACGATGTGCCGGACCAGGTCGCTGGCGGCGGCCGGCACCTCGGTCGTCACCGCCTGGAGGGCGGTGCTGTCGGCCCGGGCCATGCCCTGCAGGGTCTCGCTGGCGAACGGATCGGTGGAGGCGGCGACGGACACGCGCAGCCGGGCCAGCTCGGGCTGGCGCTGGTAGGCCCGCATCCCGCCGCGGACGAAGCGGACCGCCCGGTCGGTGGCCCCCAGCCCGGCGCGCGGACCGCGCAGTTCCGCCACCAGGTCGGCCAGCAGCAGGCGGTGCCACTCGGCGATCGCCGCCGCCAGGAGATGGTCCTTGGAGGAGAAGTAGCGGTACGCCGTCCCCAGGGCGACTCCGGACCGCTCGCAGACCTGTTTCATCTGCAGCCGTTCGACGCCGATCTCGTTCACCAGGGCGAGCGCGGCCGCGATCAGGCTTCCGCGGCGTTCGAGCTGACGCGGAGACATCGCCTCCACCGGCCGTGGTGACAGGTCAACCTTGGTCACCCGCACCATGATACGGGCCGGGGCCGCTCAGGAGTATGACGCCGACCGGCCCCCTTGCGTTCGCCGTGCGGTCACGTCGCCGGGCCCGTCCCGCGCCGTCCCGTTCTGTCCCGGGTCAGCGCAGTCGGTGGATCAGCGCAGCCGGCGGATCAGCGACTCCTGCACGGCGGAGGCGACCAGCCGCCCGTCCCGGTCGTAGAACTCGCCGAGCGACAGCCCCCGGCCGTCCGAGGAGGACGGGCTGCGCTGGGCGAACAGCAGCCACTCGTCGGCCCGGAACGGGCGGTGGAACCACATCGCGTGGTCGAGCGAGGCGATCAGCAGCCGGGGCGGCTCGGTGCGCTGGAAGAAGTTCGGCTGCTCGTGCAGGCCGGCGGTGGAGGCCAGCGTGAGGTCGGACAGGTAGGTGAGCGCGCAGACGTGCAGGAGCGGGTCGCCCTCGGGCAGCGGGGAGGCGATGCGCAGCCAGACGAACTGCTGCGGCATCCCCGGCACGGACGCCGGCACGCCCGGCGCGTCCGGCGGGACGAAGCGCAGTTCGAGGTCGCGGAAGCCGCCGGTGCCGGTGATCGCCGCGCGCAGGGCCGGATCCCAGAGCGAGAAGGCGTCCGGCAGGGTCTCCGGCTCGGGCAGCGGCGGCATCGTGCGGTGGCGGTCGGTGGCGGTCTCGGGGCGCTTGAAGGAGGCGGAGAGGGTGAAGATCGCGTTCTGGTTCTGCACCGCCGTCACCCGGCGGGTGGTGTAGGAGACGCCCTCGCGGACCCGTTCGACCTCGTAGCGGATCGGCTGGGACGGGTCGCCGGGCAGCAGGAAGTAGCCGTGCAGCGAGTGCACCGCGCGCGGGCCCTCGCAGGTGCGGCCGGCGGCGGTGAGCGCCTGCGCGGCGACCTGCCCGCCGAACGCGCGCATCGGCGCCCCGGCGTGGCAGCGGCCCCGGAACGTGTTCTCGTCCAGTCGTTCCAGCTCCAGCAGTCCGGCGAACGAGCCGGCCGGGCGGTCGGCCCGGATTTCCTGTTCTGTCAGGTCGGTCACGGGCCCATAGTGGCAGAATCCCGCCGCGCCGCGGTGTGACCTGGGTAACGCCCCGGGGCTCCGGCGTCCGGTAGAACCTGTTCCAGTGCGGTCGCGGCCCGACGGATTGTCAGTGCCCTCACCTAGCGTGTTCGACATGACGCAATCCGCACACGCGTACGCCTATCTGCGCCCGTCCGCCGTCCTCGACGGCGCCGACGGCCGGCACCTCGACCTGGCCACCTCCGGCGGCGCCACCCCGCTCGGGGAAACGGCCAACCCGCGCTTCTTCGCGGGCTTCCTGGCCGACCCGGCGCCGGCCGCCGCCGCGCTGCTCGCCGTCGCGGACGTCGCCGCCGCGCGGTACTACCAACCGCAGCTGCGCTCCTCGCTCGACCCGGTGGTCACCGCCAACGGGGACCGGCTGCGCTTCGAGTCGTTCTCCGGCTGCTGCGGCGTCTACGCCCGGCTCGACGTGCTCCAGGCCGGCCTCGACGGCGACGAGATCGGCCACGGCACCACCAACGTGGACGTCAACAACCCGCTGCGGGAGGCCCTGACCAGGATCGGCCCGAGCGACCCGCTGCACCTCGCGGTCGGGCCGGACGCGCTGGAGGTCACCAGCTTCGACGGGCCGCTGGTCGAGAAGAAGGTGCCGCTGCCGCAGCGCTGGCTGCGCGGCTTCGCCGAGACCCAGGTCGTCGCCGCCGGCTTCGACCTGCGCGCCGAACTGCCCGCCGCCGAGGCGGTCCGCTTCCTGCGCTCGCTGCCGCGCGGCGGCCGCTCCAGCACCGCCTGGGTCGTCCCGGCCGGGCGGACGCTACGGCCCACCACCCGGCCGGTGCCCGGCGCCGTCTGCCTGCCCGGGCCCGACCGGCTGGTGGCGCTCCAGCGGGTGCTGCGGCACGCGCTCGCCCTGCGGGTGTACGGCCCGGTCGCCGCCACCGGCCCGGCCGCCTCGGCGTGGGAAGTGGTCCTGCCCGGCATGCGGCTCACCCTGACCCTCTCGCCCGACGCCTCCCGGGGCTTCTCCGGCGAGGGCGGGGTGCTCGGCGCGCTCGCCACCGGCACCGCCGAGCAGGACGCCGACCTCGTCGCGGTGCTGCTCGCCTGGGAGCCGCGGATCGAGGTCGCCGACCTCGCCGAGCAGTCCGGGCTCAGCCACGAGCGGGTCCGCGCCGCGCTCACCCGGCTCGGCACCGCCGGGCAGATCGGCTACGACACCGCCGAGGCCGCCTACTTCCACCGCCAGCTCCCGTACGACGCCGGGCGGGCCGAGGCCGCCAACCCGCGGCTGCGCGCCGCCCAGGCCCTGGTCGCGGCGGGCGCGGTGAGGCTGGAGCCGGGCGGCACGACGGCCGTCGTCACGGTGGACGACCACATCCAGCGGGTGCGTACGGACGAGGCGGGGCGCCTCGGCTGCACCTGCCTCTGGTGGGCCAAGTACCGTGGCGGGCGCGGTCCGTGCAAGCACGCGCTGGCGGTCGCGATGGTGCGGGAGGCGGCCCAACGGGCGGTCGGGGAACAGGTTCCGGCGGTCCCGACGGTCTCGACGGTGCCGACGGTTCCGACGGCGGATAAGGGGGTCCAGGCATGAGCGCGGCGGCAGGGGGGTCGGAAGCGGTGCGGGGCGCGACGGCGGTGGCGCCGATACCGGAGGCGGTGCGGGGCGAGGCGGCGGTCGAGGACCTGCTCGCCGCCGTCCGGGGCGGACGGATGCCGCAGATACCGGCGCTGGTCGCCGCGCTGGACCAGGCACAGCGCCGGGACTGCCTGCTCGCATTGAAGGCGCTGCGCAAGGAACTGCGCGACGAGTGGTCGAAGGAGGCGCTCGCCACCAGGGGCGCCCTGCTGCTGGCCGGCGCCGGCTGCCACCCCGGCCCGGCCGGGGCCGCCACCTGGCTCGGCGCCCGCGACTTCACCTCGCTCGGCTGGGCCCGCCACCCGGCGGTGGGCCAACTCGTCGCGGCGCAGCCGGTGGAGTGGCAGATCGAGGTGGCCACCCGGCTCGCCGCCCGGCCGGCGCCGAGCTGGGGCTGGGCGCTGTACCCGGTGATCGAGGCCGTGGTGCGCCGCACCGGCTGCGCGGTGCCGCAGAGCGAGCCCTTCGTCCGCGAGTGGATGGAACGCCAGCGCCGGGGCAGCGGCCCACGGCCCACCCTGGTCGAGCTGCTGCGGGCCGACGCGTTCACCCCGCTGCTGCTGCCCCGGGTGTTCGAACTCGCCGACATCGGTGGCGCGGTGTCCTTGCGGTTCAGCCCCCGCCCCGGGGACGCCTTTGCGGAGGCGATCGCCGAACTCGCCGCCGCCGGCGACCTCGACCGGGCCGACCTGATCGACCGCTGCCTGGCCCGGCTGCTGCGCGGCGGCAAGCCGGCCGACCAGCGCTTCTTCCTCGACGTGCTGAGGGCCCTCGCCCCGACGCCGCAGGAGTACGCCGCCCGGGTACGGGACGTGCTGCCGCTGCTGGACGGGCTGTCGGTGGTCGCCGGGCACGCCCAGGAGGTGCTCGCCGGGCTGGACGAGGCCGGGCTGATCGAACCCGAGGTGCTGGTCGAGTCCTCCGCGGTGGTGCTGTTCCGGGCCGAGAAGAAGCTCGTCCGCGCCCAACTCGGCTGGCTGGAGCGGGCGGCCCGGCGCGAGCCCGGGCGGTCCGGGCCGGTGGTGCTCGCGGCCGCCGAGGCGTTCGGGCACCCGGACCAGGCCGTCCAGGAGCGGGCGTTGAACGTGGTGGCCCGGCACCTGCGCGCGGCCGGGGAGGCCGTCCTGCCCGAACTGCGGCTCGCCGCCGAGGTGCTGAACCCCGCCCACCACCGGCGCGCCGGCGAACTGTTCGGCGCGCCGGTCGGTGGCGACGGCGACGACGACCCGGACACCGGGTGGAACGAACTCCTCCCGCCCGCCCCCCAGCCCCTCCCGCTCGGCCCGCCGATCGCCTCGGCGGCCGAACTCGCGCAGGAGCTGTCCGCCCTGCTCGCCGCCGACGAGCCGGAGCCGACGGTCTTCGAGCGCGTGCTGGACGGCCTGGTCCGCCAGGCCCACCAGGACCGGGCGGCGCTCGCCGAGGCACTGGAGCCGGTCCGGCGGGTCCACCCGTGGAGCGGCGTCGACCGCTGGCGCGACTGCTCGCCCCGGGACGTCCTCCACGTCGTGGCCGCGGTGGCCGGCGAGACGCCGCCGCACCGGTTCTGGGACTTCCTCGGCGGCAAGGGCCGGTCCCCGCTGCGCGGCCAGAACAACACCGCGCAGGGCACCGCCCTCGCCGCCCGGCTGGAGGAGGCCGCCTGGCAGGTGACCGCGAACCGGCCGCCCTACCTGCTGGCCATCCCGACCGACACCACCGGCGCGATCGACCCCGGCACGCTGGTCGAACGCCTCGCCGGGTACCAGACGGCGGGCATCACCCCCGGCCGGGCCGACCTGTGCGCGGCCCTGCTGCGGGTCGGCCCCCGCGCCGACGCCGGGGTGCTGCGCGCCGCCGAGGCGCTCACCTCGCCGTCCGGGCGGTGGGCCGCCCAGTGGCTGCGCACCGGCGGCCTGCCCGACCAGCCGTCCGAGCGGGTGCTGTTCGCCCCCGGCCGGGGCTCGAAGCACGGCCACCAGTACGCGGACCGCTGGTGGGAGGACGTCCGGCGGGTGGCCGTCGCCCAACCCGGCATCGGAGCCGGCCCGAAGGGCCCGGACGGCGAGCGGCTCGCCCCCGAGTTCCGGGCGCTGCTGGAGGGCACCGAGCCGAGCGTGGCCCGGGCCCGCAAGGTGGGCGACTGGACGTGGCGGCCCACGGCGCACTGGGCCGCGATGCTCCCCTGGCACCGGGAGGAACTGGCGGCCCGGTGGCTCGACCACTTCGCCGCCGGCGCCGACCGGGACGAGCGCGGCGCGGGCCGGCTGCTGCCCGCTCTCGCCGAGGCCGGCGGCCCGGCCGGGCTCGCCCTGCACCTGGCGCTGGCCTACGGCCTGGGCGCCCGGCACACCGAGGACCGGACGGCGGCCGTCGACGCCCTGCTGGTGCTCGCCGCCCGCGGCGAGCTGGACGGCGCGCAGCTCGGCCGCGAACTCGGCGCGCTGGTCGACTGCGGCGCGGTGAAGCCCAACCGGCTCGCGGCGGCGCTCACCCTGGCCGCCGGGACGGGCGCCTACGGCACGGTCTGGTCGGTGCTCGGGCCCGCGCTGCCGGCCCTGCTGGGCGGCGAGGGCACGCCCGCCCGGGGCCTCGGCGACCTGCTCGCCCTCGCGGCGGACTGCGCCCGGCGCACCAGCGCCCGGGGGCCGGTGGCCGAGGTGACGGCGGTGGCGGAGCAGGGCGGATCGAGCCGGCTGGTCAAGGAGGCCCGCGCACTGCGGGACGTCCTGGCGGGGTGACGCCGCGGTTGGTCCTGGGCCCAGGGGGCGGGCGGGACTTCCGTCCGCCGTCCCGTCCCGCAGGTGGCAGTGAGCAGGTGGCTGCGGACAAGTGGGTGAACAGGTAACAGCAGACAGATAACAGATAACAGATAACAGATTTCAGCGAACAGATTTTGAAATCTGTTCGCTGAAACCCGTCACCCGCTCCCGGACCGGCACCGCGCTGCGGTCCCGGACCAGCGGCTCGATGCCGCGAGGCGTGGCCGCGACCGCGCGCCACCACAGCCGCAGCGCGGGCGGGTCGACCGGTTCGAAGGGCTTGCCGGGCCGGGGCACCGCCAGCCGGGCGCCGAGTGCCTGGGCAGCCGCGACCACCCGTTCGGCGGGCTCCTCCCAGGGGTGCGTCGCCAGGTTGAAGGTGCACCAGTGGATCGGCAGCAGCAGATCGCCGCCGAGGTCCAGGTGGGCCCGGACGCCCTCCTCGGGCGTCATGTGCACCTCGGGCCAGAAGTCGCTGTACGCGCCGACCTGCATCAGCGTCGCGTCGAACGGCCCGAGCCGGCGGCCGATCTCGGCGAAGCCCGGGAAGTAGCCGGTGTCCCCGCTGTGGAAGATCCGGTGCCCGCCGCCGGCCACCACCCAGGACGCCCAGAGGAACAGTGCGCTGGTGCGCGGGCCGCGGCTGCAGTAGTGCCGGGCCGGGGTGGCGGTGAGGGTGAGCCCGGCGATCTCGGCCGACTCCCACCAGTCGAGTTCGGCGATCCGCCGGGTCGGTACTCCCCAGCGCTCCAGGTGCGCGCCGACGCCGAGCGGGACGGCGAACACCGCGTCCGTCCCGATCAGCGCGCGGATGGTGGCCATGTCGAGGTGGTCGTAGTGGTCGTGGGAGATCACCACCACGTCCACCGGCCCGAGTTCGGACAGTGGCAGCGGCATCGGGTGCAGCCGTTTGGGCCCCGTCCAGGCGAACGGCGAGCAGCGCTCGCCCCACACCGGGTCGATCAGGACCCGCCGCCCGCCGATCTCGGCGAGCACGGTGGCGTGGCCGAGCCAGGTGAGTCGCAGTCCGGAGTCCGGCGGCAGGGCGAGGTCGACCGGGAGCAGCCGGTGCACGGGTACGGCGGCGGTCGGTGCCCGGCGGGTCTTGTCCCCGGTCAGTTGGGCGCGGGTGATCTCCAGCGGGCTGCGCTCGTAGACCAGGCGGCGGGTGGGCAGCGGGTTGCGGAAGGCGCCGTCGGCGAACTGCGGGGAGCGGTGGATCCGGGCCAGCCGTTCGCCCCGGGGTTCGGCACCGAAGGCCTCGGCCCGGACCAGGTGCCAGGCCGCGCGGGGCAGTCGGGCCAGGCCCGACCCGGTGCGGTTCGCGGTCGGGCCGAGGGCCGGGCTGGTGGTCGGGCTGTTGGTCGGCGGGGTGATGAACTGCGAGGACAGACCGGCGAGGCGGGAGAACCAGGGGGCGGGGCGGGGCAAGGCTCCTCCAAGGACGGTCACGGCTACCGGGCATGCCGGGGCGGGTATCCGGGCGACTGGTGGGGCCGCTGCGATACGACAACCATCTCGTCGGAGATTACTCGTCATGGGCCGACCGGACCTGGTGAGCGGCCCCGCGCGGGCCAATCGGCGTACCCCACCCGGTCGCGCGCCCAGGGCCACCGCCCGGTGCCGCTACGCGTGGAGCCGCCCGGTGCCGCTACGCGTAGAAGCGGGTGATCGTCTCCGCGACGCAGTGCGGCTTGGCGCTCTCCGCGCTGGTGATCGTGAACCGCACCACCGCCTGGACCCCGCCCGGCACCTCGGTGGCCGAGACCAGTTCGGCGGTGGCCCGGATCGCGGTGCCCACCGGCACCGGCGCCGGGAAGCGCACCTTCTCCGAGCCGTAGTTCAGCGCCATGCGCACGCCCTCGACGCCGTAGCACTCCTTCGCCAGCACCGGGATCATCGACTGGGTCAGGTAGCCGTGCGCGATGGTCGAGCCGAACTGGCTCTCCTTGGCCCGCTCCGGGTCCACGTGGATCCACTGGTGGTCGCCGGTCGCCTCGGCGAACAGGTCGATCTGCCGCTGCCCGATGGTGTGCCACTCGCTGGTGCCCAGTTCGGTGCCGACGGCGGCGGTCAGATCGGCGAGGGAGGCGAAGCTCGTCACGGTGCGCTCCTGGGGGAGGGGTCAGGACGCCGGAAGCGTATGCGTACCCGCCGGTATCTGTCAGCGGTGCGGAACCGGGAACCCGGGAACGCGGGAACACAGGAACCCGAGGGCGCGGCGGCCCTGTGGGTGTTTCAGGACCGCAGCGCCCCGCGCCCCAGCGCGTCCTGCCCGGTCGGGAACAGCCGCCGGCCGCTGACCAGTTCCGGCACCAGCGCGACGAACAGGGGCTCCGGGTCCCCCACCCACGGCCGCAGGCCGGACCGCAGCACCCGCCGCACCTGCTCGGGCTCGCGCACCACGTCCGCCCGGCCGTGGACCAGCACGCTCCAGCCCGTCCGGGTGACCGGGTCCAGCAGGTCCGCCTGGAAGGCCACCACCGTGCCGTCAAGCCCGCGCGCGGTGGCACTTCCCCGGCGCACGGCGAGCACCAACCGCCCGTCCAGGACCTCGAAGGAGACCGGTAGCACGGCCGGCAGCGCGTGCTCGGTGTACACCACGCGCCCGACGGGCACGGTGCTGAGCAGCCGCAGGCACTCGGCCTCGCTCAGGGTCTCCACACGGTCCTCACGCTCCATGCGTCCGATCGTCCTCCGGTCGGCGCGCGCGCCGATAGGGCCCATGGTCCCTGAGCGGACGGGCCGGGAGCCCCGTCGGCGGCCGCCCGGGGCGGTAGCCTGCCCGGCGGCGGTACGGTACGCGCCCCTGCGCACCACGGCAGCGGCGGGCGCGGCGGGCGGCCCCGGGTGCGCCGGGGCCGGCATGGGAGGGGGCGTGCGGATGGCGGGCGGGGTCGACCTGGTGGTGATCGGGGCGAACGGCGGGCCCGATCGGGGCTTCGGGGGCTCGGCGCTGGCGCCGGACGGCGCCCGGTTGCTCGCGCGGGTGCTGCCCGGGATGTGCTTCGACGTCGGCGCGGCCGGCTGCCGGGTCACCGAGGTGGCGCCGGACGCGGACGCCAACGCGATGCTCACCGCCGTCCGGGAGGCCGCCCAGCACCCGGGCCGGTGGCTGGTGGTCTGCCTGGTCGGCCAGTTGGCGGTCGATCCGCGCGGGCGGCGGCTCGCCCTGGTGACCGGCGGCAGCACCGCCGACAACGCCTACCGGCGCGGCCTGGCCTGGGACTGGGTGGTCAGCGCGATGGTGCACGGTGGCCACGAGGAGGCCCTGCTGCTGGTCGACGCGGTGGCCGACCGGGACACCTGGGCGGCGTTGGAGCGCGGCGGCGGCGAGGACGGCGCGGGCGAACTACTGGCCTACCCGCGTGTCCCGCTGTGGGGCCGGGTCGGCCGGTACACCCCGGGCAGACGCGGCCGGGACGCCGTACTGCCGGGTGGTGAGGGCTCGTTCAGCCATGCCCTGACCACCGTGCTGCGGCAGGGCGTGCCGGGCGCCCCGGCCGCCGTCGCCCCGCTGGATCTCCAGCCGTCCGTCGCCGCGCTGCTCGACGGGGGCGAAGCGCCGGGTGGTTCGGGTGCGCCGGGCGCGCGCCTGCTCGTTCCGCCGCAGGGCGGGCGCCTGTTGATGCGCAATCGGGCCGCGGTTCGGGGCGCATTGGCCGGATTGTCGCTTTCCGAAGAACTGTTGGCCGTTCTGTGGCGGGAAAGTGCCCCGACGGAACCGCCTTCCGCGTAAGGTCAGGTGGCCTGAGGTGTTGCCGTGATGGGGTGGGTTGGCGAAGAATCGATCCCCAGCGGAAACACCTGCGGGACGACGGAATTCTTCCGGCGGCCACGGATCACGAATCGGTCGGTCGCGACGAGGTGGGGCGATGCGGCAGCGCGGAAATGTGTTGCGCCCTGGGGCGGTTGGGGTCGGTGGGGTGGTTCTGGTGTTGCTCCTCGGAGCCTGTGCGAGCGGCGGTGCCGGTGGCTCCGTCGATCGGCTCGGAACGGCTGCGCCCAGTGTCGCGGGAGTGGATCCGGTACCTCCTTCGGGTGGTTCGGTAAACACCTCGATCGCGCCGACGGACGGGCCGGAAGGTGCCATGGGGCGGCTGGCCCTGAAGACGTATCAGGACTGGTGGCAGGCCCAGACCGAGGCATTCGGGCGGTCGGATTCGGACGGATTCGCTCTGGAGACGTACTCTTCCGGGCGGGCCCTTACCGACACCCTGGTCAGTCTCCGCCAACTTCGCGACGCCAAACTGGTGATGACCGGAACGCCGCGCAATTCGGCGGTGGTCAAGGCCATTGACCTGAAAGCCGATCCGCAGACCGCCGTGATCGAGGACTGCGTCGACGTGTCGGGATGGCACCGCGTCGACGCCGTCACCCAGGTGGCAAAGGACCCGGGTGACCGACTGAACCGCTACGTCGCGACCGCGTCCCTGCGCTGGTTCCAAGCACGTTGGCTGATCTACGACTTCAAGCGGGAGGTGGACCGGGCATGCTGAACACGCGTAAACCGGCCCGGCGATTCGCGATCCTCGCGCCGTTGTCCGCCGGGTTGCTGTTGGCCTCGGCGGTGTCGGCGGCGGCGGACGAACCGCCGGGCGGAGGTGCCGAACAGTGTTACCCGGATGTGATCTGCTCCGGGGTCAACACCGGTGGCACGAAACCGAAACCCGGACCGTCGCAGCCCGGCGGTGGCGGCGGTGGCGGCGGGGGCGGTACGAGCGACGGGCCGCTGCTGTGCAGCTACCACGACCAGCAGTGGCCCTGCCACGACCCGGAGCGCGGCTGGTTCAACAGCGGCGTCGGGTGCTACTTCCGCCCGCTGGACAACCCGCTCCCCGAGGGCGACCCGGCGTGGCAGGGCCACAAGCCGTCCGAGGGCGCGCTCTACTCGAAGGTCTGCCCGCAGACGGGCGGCGGCCAGGACGGCGCCGAGATCGTCTTCGAGGCCACCTCGCCGGCCGGGCCGCCGGCGCTGAACCTGGTGGACGTCGGCTTCGGCTTCGCCCACGAGATGCGCTTCCCGAAGCCGACGGCGGGCGTCGCGCCCAAGGGCACGGCGGTGGTGAAGGCGCCGGTCTGGCTCTGGCTGGACGGCGTGGCGGCGCCCGCGCCCAAGACGCTGTCCGTCCCGGGCGCCTCGGTCACCGTCACACCGGTGCTGAGGGGCGTGACCTGGGTCTTCGACAGCGGCGTCTCCGTGACCTGCGACAAGGCCGGGACGCCGTACGACCCCAAGTACGGCGCCGCCAAGTCCCCGGACTGCGGCTACGAGTTCGCCGTGGGCTCGGGCACCAGGAAGAGCGGCGTCTTCGACGGCACGGTGACGGCGAACTGGGTGGGCGAGGTCGTGGTCACGGGGCCGAACGCGAAGACCTTCGACGTCAAGATGCCGCAGTCCTCGAACTTCACGCTCAAGGTCGCCGAGGTGCAGGTCCTCAACTGACCCGGCGGCGGCGGACGTCCGATGCCCCGCGGCCCGGCCGCGGGGCGCCGGCGACCCGGCCGCACGCGACCACGGCACCGAAGCCCGGGCACTGAAGCCCGGGCACCGGCGGCCCGAGCGGTGACGACCCGAGCACCGAGAACCCAGTACCGACGATCCGGAACGAGCACGAGGGAAGGGCGGAACCCGGTGGAGAACCGTACGTTCGCGACGCCGGGATCCGGCACACCCGCAGGGGCCGCGGTGTCCGTGGCGGTCCCGGACCAGGGGCAGGGGCCGGGCGAGGCCCCGGGCAGCGGTGCGGGCAAGGGCAAGGGGCGCGCCGCCCCGCACGTCCCCGGCCGGACGCTGCGGGCCCGGCGGCGGCGCCCGGCGGTGCTGGCGATGGCCGTCGCGCTGATCGCCGCCGGTGGCCTGGGCGGCGCGGTGCTCTACAACAGCACCGGCCAGCGGGTCGCCGTGCTGGCGCTGGCCCGGGACATCCCGTGGGGGCAGGTGATCACCGACGACGACCTGGTGGTGGCCCGGATCGCCGGCGATCCGGCGCTGCGGCCGCTGGCGGCCACCGAACGGGACAAGGCGGTCGGCATGCGGGCCGCCACCGACCTCAAGCGCGGCGCGATGCTCACCAGGGGCGACGTCGCGCAGACCCTGGCGGTGCAGCCCGGCCAGATCGTGGTCGGCGTCTCGGCCAAGCACAGCCAACTGCCCGCCACCCGGCTCCAGCCGGGGCTGCAGATCGTCGTGGTCTACACCCCGGACAACACCAAGGCCGACTCGATGCCCGCGACGGTCATCACGGTCGGCCGGGTGGACACCGACGGCAGCCAGGTGATCGACGTGGCCGTCGGCGCGGCGGACGGCCCCCGGCTGGCGCAGTGGGTGGCCGGTGGCCGGATCCAGGTCCTGCTGGCCCCGCGCGCCGCCGCGGCGGGCGGCGCGACCGGGACCGCCGGTGCGGGTACCGGCGGCAGCGCCGCGCCGACGGCCCCGGCGACCGGAACCGCCTCCGGCGCTGCCACGGCCCCCGTGCCCCCGACCGGGGCGGGTGGCGCCTGATGGCGGTGATCGCGGTGGCCGGCGGCCCGGGCGCGCCCGGCGCGACCACGGCTGCCCTGGCCCTGCTGCTGGCCTGGCCGCTGGAACCCGGACGGCGGGTCCTGCTGGTGGAGGCCGACCCGGACGGCGGCGCGGTGCTCGCGGGCGCCCTGGAGGGCCGGGTCGACGCGGTGTACGGGCTGCGCAACCTGGCCGTCGCCGACCGGCGCGGACTGCTCGCCGCGACCATCTGGGAGCAGCTGATCGACCTCTCGCCCGAGGGCACCGCCGAGCGGCTGCTGCTGCCCGGGCTGACCGACCCCACCCAGGCCCCGGGTCTCGCCTACACCTGGGAGCCGCTCGTCGACCTGCTGCACGGCCTCGAACCGCAGGGCTACGACGTCATCGTGGACCTCGGCCGCTCCGGCGCCACCGGCGTGAGCGCCGTGCTGGCCCGCCGGGCGGACGTGGTCGCGGTGACCGTCCGCACCACGCTGCGCGGCCTGAGCTCGGCCCGGCCCCGGCTGTCCGCGCTCGCCGAGGACCTCGCCACGGCCGGCACCGGGGTGGACGCGCTCGGACTGCTGCTGGTCGCCGAGGGGCCGTACTCGGGGCCGGAGGTGTCGCGCGAGTTCGGCCTGCCGGTGCTGGGGCTGCTGCCGCACGCCACCCGCACCGCCCGGGTGCTCTCCGACGGCGGTGACATCACCGACCGGCGGTTCATCCGCTCGGAGCTGATGCGGACGGCGCGTTCGGCGGCGGACGAGGTGCAGCTGCTGGTCCGCCGCCGTCGCCAGCGGCTCGCGCCGACCGCCGCGCCCGTCCCGGCCCAGCTCACCGCCGCGGCCCGGACCGAGCCCCAGCCCCAGCCCCAGCCCCCGACCGCGGTGCACGTCCAGCCCCCGGTGCCGACCCCGCAGGCGGCCGCGCCGACGGCGTACCGGCCGGTGGAGGGGGAGCAGCCCTCGTACTCCCCGCCGCAGCCGGTCGGGCCGGTGATCACCACCGGCCCGGTGGCGCCGCTGGCCGGGCTGGCCCCCCAGCCGGCCGCTCCGGCCCCGTTCCCGGGGCACGTCCAGCAGCCGCAGCAGTCTCAGCCGCAGTCGCCGTACGGGCCGCAGGGCGGCTACGTCGCGTACGACCAGCAGGGCGGGTTCGGCCCGTACGACCAGCAGGGTGGGGCCCCGTACGACCAGCAGGGCGCGTACGTCCGCCCGGAGCCCGAGGACGACGGCCGCTACCCCCTCCAGCAGCCCGCCGTGACACCCGATCAGACACACCCGAACGGTCCGCAGCCGTACAACCCCGGGGAGGTGCTCCGTGCGCGGTAGCCCCCTGCACCAGCACCCCGCGGCCGACCCGGCCGCGCTGCCCTGGGCCACCCCGGCCCAGGCCCAGGCCCCGACACAGGCCCAGACGCAGACGCAGGCGGCCGCCCCGCCCCAGGCCTACCGGCCGGGCCCCGTCGCCCCGCAGCCCGCGCCGCCGCCGTACGTCCAGCCGGGCGGCGCGGCCACGCCCACCGCCGTGCCCTCCCAGCTGCCCTCGCTCGACCTGCGCGGCGCCGCCACCCGGCCGGCCGTCGACCCGCAGGTGGCCCGCGAGCTGAAGCGCCAGGTCGCGGCCGAACTGCACCAGCAGATCACCCGGTTGACCGCCACCTCGGGCGCCGAACCGGACCGCGCCACCCGCCGCCAGCGCGGCCGCGCGCTGATCGAGGAGGCGGTCGCCCGCTGGTCCGACGCCTACGCGCAGACCCACGGCATCCCGCCCACCCGGGAGCAGGACCGCGCGCTCGCCGAGGCCGTCTTCGACCTGCTGTTCCGGGCCGGGCGGCTCCAGCCCTACTTGGACGACCCGGAGATCGAGAACATCCTGATCAACGGCTGCGACGACGTCTGGGTCTCCCGGGTGCACCAACCCCTGCGCCAGGTGCCGCCGGTGGCCGAGAGCGACGCCGAACTCGTGGAACTGCTCCAGGACCTGGCCCGCCAGCACGGCGGCGGCGAGCGCAGCCTGTCCACCGCCAGCCCGACCCTCGCGCTGCGCCTGGAGGGCGGCATGCGCCTCCAGGCGCTCACCGAGGTGACGCCCCGCCCGTACGTGGCGATCCGGCGCCACCGGGTGGCCTCGGCGACGCTGCCCGAGATGGTCGAACTCGGCACCCTGGACAGCACCTTGGCCGCGTTCCTGGCCGCCGCGATCCGGGCCCGGAAGAACGTGATGATCACCGGCACCCAGGGCGTCGGCAAGACCAGCCTGCTGCGCGCGATGGCCGCCGAGATCCCACCGGACGAGCGGATCGGCACCCTGGAGTCGGAGTTCGAGCTGTGGCTGCACACCCTCGGCCACCTGCGCCAGGTCGTCCCGATGGAGGCCCGTGAGGGCAACGGTGAACGCGTCGAGGGCCGCCTGGCAGGCGAGTTGACGATCGGCGACCTCATCCCGGCGGCGCTGCGGATGACGCTGTCCCGGATCATCGTCGGCGAGGTCCGATCCGGCGAGGTCGTCCCGATGCTGCGGGTCATGACCAACGGCGAGGGCGGCTCGATGTGCACCCTGCACGCCCGCGGCCCGCACATGGTCGTCGACCGCATCGCCGAACTCTGCCTGGAGTACGGCTCACACATGACCGACTCGCTCGCCTACCGGCTCACCGCCAACGCCCTGGACCTCATCGTGCATGTCGCCATGGTCGACGAGACCGCCGTCGGCGGCCGCCGGCACCGCTTCGTCTCCCACGTCCTGGAGGTCGCCGGCCTCGGCGAGAGCGGCCGGCCCGCGCTGAACACCGTGTTCGGCCCCCGGGCGGACCTCGGCGAGCCGCGGGCCGTCCCGCACACCCCGCCGCAGTGCCTGGACGACCTGCGCCGGGCCGGCTTCGACGCCGCCCTGCTCGGCTCCCGCTACGGCGGCTGGGCCACCCCGCTGCAACTGCGGATCGGCGGTGGCGCGCGATGATGCTGCTGTTCGCCCTGTGCGGGCTGGCCGTCGCGGGCGGCCTGGTCGCCCTGGTGGCCTGGGCCCGCGGCAGCGACCCGGCGGACGAGGACGAGACCCTGGAGCGGAGCACCCCGCTGGCCGGCCGCGCCCACGTCTTCTGGTACGGCGCCCCCGGCGCCGCCTCGGCCCGGGTCGCCCGGCTGCGCCGGATCCAGCTGCCGCTCGCGCTCGCCGGCGCCCCGCTCGCCTGGCTGTTCACCGGCATCCCGCTGGCCGCCCTGCTGGTGCCGCTGGCCGTGTTCGGCCTGCCCTGGCTGTTCGACACCACCCGCCCGGACAACCGCCGGATCGAACGCCTGGAGGCGCTGTCCGAGTGGACCCAGCGCATCGCCGACGTGCTGCTGCTCGGCGTCGGCCTCAACCAGGCCATCGTCACCAGCCGCCGCACCGCCCCCGCCGCCCTGGAGGAGGAGATCGGCGAACTGGCCGCCCGGCTCCAGGCCCGCTGGCGGCCCGAGGAGGCGCTCCAGGCCTTCGCCGACAGCGTCGCCGACGCCACCGCCGACAAGGTGCTCGCCGCGCTCGTGCTGCGCTCCGGTGACAGCGGCCCCGGCCTGGCCCGGGCACTGGCCGACATGGCCGACTCGGTGCGCGAGGAGGTCCGCCAGCGCCGCGCCATCGAGGCCGACCGGGCCAAGCACCGCACCACCATCCGCTGGCTGGTCGGCATCATCGTGCTGGTCGTCACGGTCGGCTCCTTCAACACCGAGTACACCCGGCCGTACGGCACGCTGCTCGGCCAGATCGTGCTCGCCGTCGTCGCCGCCCTGTTCGTCGCGATCATCGCCTGGATGCGCGCCCTCGCCTCGCACCCGCCGGTGCCCCGGCTGCTGGCGCCCGACCGGCGCGGCAAGGCCGGGCGCCGCGCCCCGGCGCGCGAGGACGAGGCGCTCCAGCAGCTCGGGGAGGTCCGGTGATCTCCCCCTGGTCCGTGCTGGCCGGGGCCGTCGCCGCCGGCGGCGTCGCCCTGCTGATCGCCGAACTGCGGCCCGCGCCGCCCGACCTGCGCCAGGCCCTGGACCGGCTGCACCGCACCCCCGCCGAACGGGCCGCGGACCCGGACGAGCGGCCGCGCTGGTACGACCGGATCGGCGAGCGCTCGATCGGCCTGCGCGGAGTGTCCCTGCCGCACCGCGAACTCGCCCTGATCGGCCGCGCCCCGGCCCGGTTCATGGTGCACAAGCTGCTGTTCGCCGCGATCGGCCTGCTGCTGCCCGCCTACCTGGGCGCGATGGCCGTGCTGATGGACATCGGCCTGCCCTTCGCCCTGCCGCTGCTGGCCGGGCCGCTGCTGGCCGGCCTGCTCTGGTTCGTCCCCGACGGCATCGTGCGCGGCGAGGCCAAGGAGGCGCGCAGCGAGTACCTGCACGGCATCGCCGCCTACCTCGAACTCGTCGCCCTGGAACGGGCTGCCGACTGCGGGCCCGCCGAGGCGCTGCGCCGCGCCGCCGCGGTCGGGCGCGGCACCGTGTTCCGGCGCATCCGCGACGCCCTCGACCGCGCCGCCACCGACCGGCTCCCACCCTGGGCCGGACTCGACGCGCTGGCCGAGGAGTTGGGGCTCAGCCCGCTGCAGGACGTGGCGGACATCATGCGGCTGTCCGGCACCGACGGCGCCGCCGTGTACGACACCCTGCGGGCGCGCGCCAAGGGCCTGCGCGGCGAGCTGCTCGCCGAGGACCTCGCCCGCGCCAACGCCGACAGCGAGCGGATGGTCGCACCCGGAGCCGCCCTCACCCTGCTGATGACCGTCCTGATCGTCTTCCCCGCACTCCACCAGATGCTCAACTGACCCTCCTCACAGGGCATCTGGCACCACACCGCACTCCACCCCGGGAGACCCGAATGACCGTCCGACTCGTCCACCTGGCAGGCCGGCTGATCCGGCCCGTCCTGCTGCCCGTGCAGTTCGCCCTGCTGCTTTTCACCCTGCGGCTCGGCCGGCTGCGGGCCGCCCGCGCGCGCGGCGACCGCGGCGCGATCAGCATCGAACTCGCCCTCGCCATCATCGCGTTGGTCTTCGTCGCGGGCGCCGTCGCGACCGCGTTGTACCTGCTGAAGGACAAGGTCGTGCAGAAGGTGCAGCAGGACCCGAACATGCCGGGTGCGGGCGCGGGAGGCGCCACCAAGTGACGCACCGACCTCGCCGCCGCGGCGACCGGGGGTCGATGAGCGTGAGCCTCGCCATCGTCTTCCCGGTCGTCCTGGTGCTCCTGATGCTCGTCGTCCAGGCCGCGCTGCTGTGGTACGACCGCCAGCTCGCGCTCACCGCCGCCCGCGAGGGCGTGGACGCCGGCCGGATCCAGGGCAACGCGACGGACGAGGTGAAGAACGAGGCGGCGCGCCGACAGGCCAGGGACTTCCTCGACCGGCAGGGCGTGCACTCGTACACGGTGACGACCGACGGCAGCACGCCCGAAGTGGTCCGGGTCACGGTGGCGGTGCGCCCGCCGCTGCTGATACCCGGGCTGTCGGCGCCCGCCCTCACGCAGTTCGCCGAGGCGCCGCGCGAGCACTTCGTCCCGCCGGTGGCGGTGGCGCCGTGAGACGGCGGACCCGGGCCGACTGGTGGCCGGCGCCGCGCGCCGAGCGTGGTTCCGAGCGCCGTTGCGCGCCCCGGGCCGAGCGCCGTTCCGCACGCCGGCCCCGGTGGTGGCCGGTCCGGCGGAGCGACGGCGGCGCCGTCGCCATCGAGGCGGCGATCGTCGTGCCCCCGGTGGTCGGGCTGGTCCTGGTGGCCATCGCCGCCGGGCGGGTGCAGACCACGGCCGGTACGGTCGAGGCCGCCGCCCGGGCCGGCGCCCGCACCGCCTCGCTGCAGCGCAGCGTCGACGGGATGACGCAGCCGGGCCGGGACTCGGCCCTCGCGACGCTGCGCCAGCAGGGCGTTTCCTGCCGCAACGGGGACGTCCAGGTCGTGCCCGGCCGACTGGACCTGCCCGGCGGCGCCGTCACGACCGTCAAGGTCACCGTGGTGTGCGACGTCGAACTGGCGGACCTGCTCGGCGGACCGTCCGGCGTACCCGTGACGAAGCACCTCGTCGGCGAGTTCACCTCCGTGGTGGACCGCTACCGGGGCACATGACGGCCCGGGGCGGCACCCGGCGGGACACGGGCCACGACGGGGGATTGGGGACGGCCCGCGCGGGGGAGACGCAAGCGGAGAGCGCACGGGGGATGACGCGACGGGACCGGCCGGCGCCCGGTGGGGGCCGGTGGGGCGGACGAGGTGCGGGAGGGGCAGGGGGGATGGGAGTGCCTGTCAGGGCGCGGCGCCGACGCCGCTCCGACCGGGGCGCGGTCGCCCTCTTCGTGGCGATCTGCGCGGCCTACGTCGTGCTCGTCATCGCCCTGGTGATCGACGCCGGCGGCCGGTTGCGGGTCGCCGAACGCACCGACGCCTACGCCCAGGAGGCCGCGCGGGTCGGCGGACAGCAGCTCGACCAGGCCGCCGTCCTCCAGGGGAAGGGCTTCAAAATCCAGCAGGACTACGTCCGGCAGGCCGCCGACGCCTACCTGGCCCTGTACGGCCTCCAGGCGGGCGAGGTCGAGTTCTCCGGCGACGGCAAGGTCGTCACCGTCACCGTGCGGGCCGACTACCGGCCCGTCCTGCTGGGCGCGCTCGGGGAGCGGAAGGTAACGGGCAAGGGCAGTGCGACCCTCGTCCACGGAGTCGAGAAAGCGGAGACCGACTGATGGCCGCGCCACGTGCCAAGGACCAGGCCCGAACCGCCCCGGGCCGGGCTCGAACCGCCAAGGGCCGGAGCCCGGGCGCCAAGGACCAGGCCCGGAGCGCCAACGGCCGGGCCCACACCGGACACCGGGCCGCCGGCCGCCCCGCCGCCCCGGCGCCCCGCCCACCGCGCGGGCGCGGCCGCGGCGCAGCCCTGATCACCGCGCTCGCCGCGCTGGTCACCCTGCTCGCCCTGCTGCTCGGCGTCCCCGCGCTGCTGCTCTACGGCACCCGTGCGGTCGCCGCGATGGGCGACGTCGCGCCGGACGGCGTCGGCCAGGCGCTCACCGGCCCGGACGACGGACGGCTGTTCCTCTGGCTGCTGGTCGTGGTCGGCTGGCTCGCCTGGGGCTGCTTCGCGTTCTCCGTCCTGCTGGAGATCCCCGCGCAGCTGCGCGGCCGGATCGCCCGCCGCATCCCCGCCTTCGGCTGGAGCCAGCGGATGGCGGCCGGCCTGGTCGGCTCGGTGTTCGCGCTGATGCCGGTCGCCGGCTCGGCCTTCGCCGCCACCCCGGCCCACACCGCCACCGCCCCGGCGGAGTTGGCGGCCGGAGTGCAGCGCGCCGCCCTGCCCGCCGCCCAGGCCGCGCCCGCGCTGGCGCCCGCCGCCGAGCAGAACCCCACGTACACCGTGCGGGACAGCCGGCCCGCTGACAGCCTGTGGTCCATCGCCGAACGCCAACTGGGCTCCGGTGAACGGTGGGTGGAGATCGCCAAGCTCAACGACGGCCGGGTGATGGACGATTCAGGCATCCGCTTCGACGCCGACCGGCCGATCCAGCCGGGGTGGGCGCTGCTGATGCCGGGGGACGCGAAGGCGGACGGGTCGGCGCCTTCGCCTGCTCCGACGCCTGCTCCTTCGTCCGAGCCCGCGCCCGCCCCTGCTTCCGGTGCCGGGTCGGCCCAGGTGCCGCAGGCCGGGACGGAGCCGGGTGCGGGTGGGCATGCGACGGTGACCGTCCAGGGCGGGGACAGCCTGTCCGTCATCGCCCAGAGGGAGTTGGGGGACGCCGAGGCGTGGCCGAAGCTCTTCGAGGCGAACAAGGGCGCCCAGGCGCCGGACGGAGAACGGCTGACCGATCCGGACGTGCTGGTGCCCGGGATGGTGCTCACGGTGCCGGGGGCGGCCGCTCCCGCGCCCGCTCCTTCGCCTGCTCCTCCGTCCGAGCCCGCGCCCGCTCCGGCGCCGCAGCCGGCTCCGTCGACCGGCCAGCCGCCGGCCGACCAGGCGCCCGCCACTCCCGCCCCCGCGCCGACCCCGGCCGCGTCCCAGCCCGTCACCCCGGCGCCCACCCACGCGCCCGCCCATGCGCCCGCCCCCGCCGCGCACGCCGAACCGGCCGCCGGTGACGACTACTCCATCGCCCTCACCGCCTCCACCGTCGGTGTCCTGCTCGCCGCCGTCATGGTCGGCACCGTCGCCCACAAGCGCGGCACCCAGTTGCGCGCCCGCCGCCCCCGGCACCGCATCACCATGCCCGACGCCGAGGCCGCCGCCTTCGAGAACGAGCTCAGGGCCCGTCAGGACGACGCCGGCCTCGACCTGCTCGACCGCGCCCTGCGCACCATGGCCCGCAACACCGTGCGCGGCGGCAAGCGCCTGCCCGCCATCGTCGCCGCCCGGATCACCCCCGGCCACACCATCGAACTGCACCTCTCCGGCCCGGCCACCCCGATCGCGCCGTTCCGCGCCGCGCACGCCGCCAACGTCTGGTGGTGCAGCCTCGACTCCGGCGACCTGCTCAGCGCCGCCCAGGCCCGCAAGACCGCCGCGCCCTACCCCGCCCTGGTCACCCTCGGCACCTCGCCCGACGGCTCGGTCGTCCTCGCCGACCTGGAGGCCGTCCGGCTGCTCCACCTCTCCGGCCACCCCGACGACGCCCGCGACATCCTGCGCACCCTCGCCGTCGAACTCGCGCACAGCCCGCTCGCCGACCGGCTCCACCTGCACCTGGTCGACCTCGCCGAGGAGGTGCCGATCAGCGGCCCGGCCGCCGAACGCATCCACCGCCACCCCACCCTGGAGGCCGCGCTCGCCGCCCTCGGCCCGCGCACCGCCAAGGCCCGCGCCACGCTGGTCGCCGCCGAGGCCGCCAGCCCGCGCGACGCCCGCAGCCGGGGCCAGGCCGACGAGTCCTGGACCCCCGAGATCGTGCTCTGCGCCCAGCAGCCCGGCGGCGAGGTCCCCGCCGAACTCGGCCGCCTGCTCGACGCCCGGCCGCGCACCTGCGTCGCCGTCATCACCCGCGCCCCCGAACGCGGCACCGGCCCCGTCGCCCGCTGGACCCTCCCGGCCACCGGCCAGGCGGCCATCCCCGGCCTGCACCTCACCGTCGAACTCCAGCGGCTCAGCGACCAGCAGTACGACCAGGTCACCGAACTGCTCCGCGCCGCCGACGACCTCACCCAGCACCCGGCCCCCGCCTGGACCCTGGACGGTCCCGGCCTCGACCCCGACGCGGACGACGACGACACCGACACGGCCGAACTGCCCGCCGCCGTACCCGTGCTGGCCGCCGTCGGCGCCGCCGCGACCGGCGGGCAGGGCGGTACGGACACGGCCGCCGGGCCCCGGCTGCTCGCCCGGGTCATCGGCACCGGCGCCAGCCCGTTCGCGGGCACCGACCCGGCGACGCCGGTACCGGCCCCTCCGGCCGGGCCGGGGCGGTACGCGGTCAACGGGCAGGGGCGGCAGGCCGCCTCCGCCGAGACCGAGACCGGGAGCGGGAGCGGGAGCGGAGTCGGTACCGGGAGCGGGACCGACGAAGAGCTCGTGGTCGGGCAGCTCGTTGACGAGGCTACGGACGAGGCAGCGGACGAGGCCACCCGGGACCTGCGCCGCCCGGATGCGGTGGCGGGGGACGCGGCGGAGGCACCGCAGCAAGCCCCCGCGGCCGTCCTCGCCGTGCCGTCCGTGCCGTCCGTGCCTGCCGTCCAGTCCGTCCAGCCGGTCGTGCCGCAGTCGCCCGTCGAGCCGGCCCCGGTCCACCAGCCCGCGCCCGCGCCCGCGCCTTCCGGCGTCGACCCGCGCGTCCCGTCCCGGCCGGAGCCCTCGCCCGACCTCCTGCCCGGCACCGAAGCCGAGGCCCCGGCCGAAGCCGATTCCCACGCTGATTCCCACACCGAGTCCGGAGTCGAACCCGGAGCCGAGCCCGGCCCCGCCGCCGTCGCTCCGGTCGCCCAGACCACCCCCGGGCGCAGCGACAGCGACGACCTGCTCGCCATCCTGCGCTCCCCGGAGGCGCACGCCGCCCGCAACGCCCCCCGGATCCGCCTGCTCGGCCCGGTCGACGTCGCCGGAGCCCTCGGTACCGCCGAACCCGGCGCGCTGTCCCGGCTCACCGAACTCGCCGTCTACCTCGCGCTGCGGCCCGGCGCCGACCACCACGCCCTCGACCACGACCTCCACCCCGGCGCCGCCCACCTCGACCCGCACCCCACCGCGGCCGACGCCAAGAGCCCGCTCCCAGGCAAACTCGCCGACCTGGCCGCCTGGTTCGGCACCTCGCCCGAGGGCCGCGCCTTCCTGCCCACCGACACCACCGACGGCTACTCCTTCACCCCGGTCGTCACCTGCGACTGGGACGAGTTCCGCAGCCTCTACCGGCGCGGCATGCGCAGCACCAGCGCCACCGCCGACGCCGCCCTCGCCCACGCCCTGGCCCTGGTGCGCGGCGCCCCGTTCGCCGAGGCCCCGCCCGCCTCCTACGGCTGGGCCGAGGCCGAACGCCAGGACATGATCGCGGCGATCGTCGACACCGCCCACGAACTGGCCGCCCGCCGCCTGCAGTACGGCGACCACCGCAGCGCCGAGGCCGCCGTCTTCCGCGGCCTCGCCGTCGCCCCGGACGTCGAACTCCTGCACCGGGACCTCTTCTACGCCTACGCCTCGGCCGGCGCCCGCGACCAACTCCTGCGCGCCGTCAACCGTCTCGACGCGCTCAGCCGCCGCACCGGCCGTGACCTGGACGCCGACACCGTCGCCCTGCTCCGCGACCTGCTGGCCGGTTCCTGACGTCCCCTGCATGCCTGTAGAATCCGCGAATCCGTGAGCACTGTAGGCCGATCATGAGCACTGTCCGAGCAAATCCGGGTGATCATGATCAGGGGGCCGAGCTGTTCGAATGGATTCATCCGATGCGGTGGGTTCGTGTCAGGCTGGCGGCGGTCACCCACAGGTCTTCGAGCGGGAGTTGACGAATGGCCGAGCGTGCCGCCATCAAAGAGCCCTCGGCATCCCGCCGGATCGCGGAGACACTGCGTGGTGAGATCCTCGATGGCCGGATCGGCGCCGGCGAGGCGCTCCCGACGGTGCGTGAGCTTTCGGTCCGCTTCGAAGCCAAGGGTGCGGTCATCCGAAAGGCCCTCCAACTGCTGCAGGGAGAGGGGTACGTGAAGCCAGGCCCGGCCGGGAGGTTGTACACGCCTGGTCTCGATACGCACTGGATGTACGGCGGCGACTTTGACCGTTTCGCCGCTGTTGCCCAGCCGGACCGGCATCCCCCACACGACCACCCGTAGGCCGACGGATTGGTGCTGCCCGAGGGCCTGCTCTCGGATTGCTCATGATCGCTCGACACGGCGACCGTCGGCGAGTGCTCACCGGGCAGATACCCGCAGGTCACAACGCCGAGATTGCTCACGGAATCGTGGACCCTACAATGCCGCTGCCCGGCCGCCCCTCGGGGTGACCGGGCAGCGGCATACGGGGCCGCGTCGATCAGGCCGATCAGGTCGGTCGGGCCGGTCAGGTCGGGCAGACGCACCGGCCGTCGACGGTGCGCTCGGTGGCGGTGTGGACGTCCCGGACGGCGGCGAGCGGGACCCGGGCCACCGCCACACCCACCCGGGTCCGGTCCGCCGGCGTCCGGGCGACGACGTCGAGCTGCCTCTGCTCCGCCACGGTGGCCCGGGCGAGCACGCTGAAGACGTACGCCCCGCCCTCGACGCCGTACCCGTCCGCCCACAGCTCGACCACCGCCCCGCCGTCCAGCGTCAGGTGCCAGGGCAGGGGCGGTCCGGCGGCGAAGTCCATGGTCGGGGAGTCCAGATGGTCGGGGAGTTTAGATGGTCGGAGAGTCTAAGGCGTGTCGTGTCGGTGTGTGCGCAACCAGGCGTCCAGGGTGGCGAAGTCGGCTGCGGTGAGGCCGCGTTGGTGGTCGACGCGGTGGAGGAGCGCGGGGGCGGGCGAGTGGGCCGCGATCCAGCGGCGGTCGGTGGCGGCGATCTCGTCGTCCACCCAGACGAACGGGCGGCCGGCGGCCCGGGCGACCAGCGCGCGGGTCTTCCCGTGCAGGCCGGCCGGTTCGTCGCCGTCCTCCACCGGCCAGCTCACGACGGGTAGTTGCGGCAGCCCGAGCCAGGGGGAGAGGCAGTCGTTCGCATCGGACATCCACGTCGTCGCCCACACCAGTTCGCACGGCAGGCTCAGCAGGCGCCCGCCGAGCGCCGGATCGACGCGGGCCAGCAGGGGGTTGACGCCCGGGCCGGGTGCGGCGGCGGAGACGCCGCGGAAGACGGGGTAGCCGCCCGGGGGCGGCGCGCCGAAGGGGATGAGCGGTCCGTCGATGTCGAGGAACAGGAGAGGTGTACCGGGGCCTGCCATGACGGCACGATAGCGGGCCGCGTGGCACGCCGATCGGAGACCCGGCCTGGATCGGGTGTGCCGGGATCTCGTAGGGTGGCGCGACGGGAGTGGTGGCAGGCACCACCCAGCAAGGGCATCAGACGCCGCGAAGCGGCGGGGTGGGCGGTGACCAGAAGATGGCGGAGACGACAGCTGTCCCCGGAGGCCCCGAACCGGCAGCGGACTCGGGCCCCTGGGACGCCGTACCGCCGCCGCGCACCCCGGCCGAGGAGCACCCGCCCGGGCCCGCCGCGCTCTACGAGCCGCCGCCCGTGCCCCTGCTCCCGCCGCCCGCTCCGGCAGCCCCGCCGTCGGCTCCGACGGCTCCGGCCGCGGTGCCGGGACCGCCGCCGACCGCGCCCACCGGATGGACCGTCACCGGCATGCCCGCCGTGGGCGCGCCGCCGTCCACGGCCACGCCGCCGCCCTTCCCGGCCCCGGGCGTGAGCGCCCCCGGTGCGGGCGGACTGGGGGCGGCGCCGCGCGGACGGATCCTGGTCGTCGAGGGCGGCTACGGCAACTCCGGGCGCCGCACCTGGGGTCGGGGCGGTCCCGCCCAGGCGTCGGTGCTGTCCGCGATGCTCGCGGCCGTCTCACCGCAGGTACTGCTCGCCGCGGACGCGGTGGACGCCGTCCACCTCCCCGGCGCCAGCGACCCGCACACCGTCCTCGCCCACCTGCGTGCCGCGTCCCGCCATCCGGGGCCGCTGCTCGTCCACTTGGGCGGTCACGTGGTCGCCGACAAGCGCGGCGGACAGCTCCAGCTCACCCTGCGCGACTCCAAGCAGGACGGCCTGCCCTGGCAGGCCGTCGCCGCCGAGCTGAGCCACCGCCCGGCCGAGTGGGAGACCCTCGTCGTCGCCGACCTCAGCGCCGACCAGAACGCCTGGCCGTACCTCCAGGGCGCCGCCTCGCCGCTCAGCGAGGGCATCCCGCTGTGGGCGGTCGTCAGCCCGGACCCGGAGCAGATCGGCACCTTCACCCGGGCCCTGATCGAGGCGCTGCACGGCGGCCGCCCCGGCGCGGGCGACGTGCTCGCGCCCGAGCAACTGCGGCAACAGGTGTACTCGGTGCTGCGGCCGGACGTCGTCATCCTGGCCACGCACGCCCCGGACTGCCCGGTCTTCCGCAACACCGCCCGCCGTGGCGACGGTCCGCCGGCCGACGTGTCGGCGCCGGTCGATGCAGTGCCGCCGGTTGATGCCGTGCGGGCCGATGTGGTGTCGTCCGGGCCGGCCGTGCTGTCGGTGCCGCCGGTGCCGGGTCGGGCGGAGTCGCAGGACGCCGTCGTCGAACCGCCCGTGGCGCCCCCGGCCTTGCCGTCGTCGGCCTCCCCGGCTCCTGGGACCGAGGCCGGTCCGGTGAGCCTGGTCAAGCCCGGCGTGCCGCCCACCCCACCCAGGCCGGCCCGCCCGGTCAGCCTGCTGAAGGGGCAGCCGGCCGGCCCGGCTGGCGTGACCCTGCACAAGCCCGCTCCGGCGGACGCGACGCCCGAGGTCGTCGAGCGGTCCGCAGGCGTGACGCTGGCCAAGCCCCAGCAGCCGGGGCCGGAACCGGAGTTGGAGTCCGAGCGGGAGCGGGAGCGGGAGCCGGAGCAGGCGCCGGCGGACGTCGCCACGCCGACGGCGGAACCGCAGGACGCCGCCCCGACACAGGCCCCTCCCGTTGACGAGGCCCCCGTGGACGCGGCCCCCGTGGCGGAGGCCCCAGCGGACGCGGTGCCAGCAGACGCGGTGCCGGCGGACGAGGTGCCTGCCGATGCGGTGCCCGTCGACGCTCCGGTGTCCGGTCAGCCGCGTGCCGACTACCGGGAGGCCATCGGCCGGATCGTCCGCAGCGCGGATGCCGGGGAGCACGGTGCCGCCACCGAACTCGCCTTCGCCCTCGAACTGGAGGCGATCGCCGAGCACGGCGCCGCCTCCGAACCGGTCCTCCAGGTGCGCCAGGTCCGGGCGCACGTGTGCCGTCTCGCGGGCCGGCCGGCCGAGGCCGCGGACATCTACCGCGAGGTGGCCCTGGCGTTGCTCCGTTCGCAGGGGCCGGACCACCCGGAGACCCAGCAGGCGGCCACCAATGCCGAGGCCTGCTGGCGCTCGGTCCCCGACCGCGCGGCGGCCCTTCGGATCGCCCCGGAGATCATCGAGCTCCGCGCCTACCTCCCGGGCCCCGACGGCCGTAAGCTCCGCGCCGCCGAGCGCTACCTCGCCCAACTGGCCGCCGCCCCGGAGCCCGCAACGCCGCCCGCCTCGGAGCCCGCTTCCGCCCTGGCGGACCGCGTCTGACCCTTCGCGCCGCACGGCCGGGCCGGACGACCGGCACCGGGCTGCGAGCAACTAACACCGAACAGAAAACAAAAAACAGAAAACAGCGAACAGATAACAGATTTCGAAATCTGTTATCTGTTCGCTGTTAGTTGTTACTTGCTACCCACCACTGCCCGTCAGCGACCGGCGATGGCGTGGACGAACTTCGCGCCGTCGATGGTGCCGAGGCCGCTGGAGAGGTCGTAGCCCTCGGTGGCGGTGTAGCCGGTGACGCCACCCCAGGAGTTGTCGCCCTCCTTCACGTCCGTGATGCCGCTCCACGCGCTCGGGAGCAGGTTGAGCCCGTACAGACGCCAGTTGAGCTGGCCGAGGCGGTGGCCGGCGAGCTGGTCGGCGAGGGCGACGACGCCGGAGAACAGCGGGGTGGCCTCGCTGGTGCCGCCGGTGAGGTGCCAGCCGACGGAGGTCGGGTCGTAGGACTCGTAGGTCCAGGCGCCGCCGTCGACGGCCGCGCTCATGCTGATGTCGGGCGTGCCGCGGTGGTTGCCGGTGACGTTGGCGACGCCGGCCTGGTACCACGGGCGCTCGAAGATGCCGGAGACGCCACCGCCGCCGGCGCCGGACTTGTCGTGCCACACCTTGTCGGGCGCGGTGCGCGCGCCGTTGTCGTCCAGGGTGAGCTGGGTGCCGCCGATGGAGGTGACCAGCGGGTCGGAGGACGGCCAGGAGTTGACCTTGTACGGGTACAGGTCGGTGCCGTTGGTCTGCGCGTCGGTGGCGCCGTTGTCGCCGGAGGCGGCGAGCACGGTGACGTTGTGGTCGGCGGCGGCCTGGAAGGCGTAGCGCAGGTCGGTGAGCGACTTGAAGTCGCCCTTGTCGTACCCCGGGAAGGTGTTCTCGGTGGCGCCGAAGCTCTGCGAGATGACGTCGCCGCGGCCGGCCTTGATGAGGGCCTTCTCGGCGTCCATCATCTCGGGCAGACCGGTGGTGCCCTCGGTCTCGGCGACACCGGTCTCGACCAGGACGATGTGCGCGTCGGGGGCGATGGCGTGGGCGTACTCGACGTCCAGCGTGGTCTCGCCGGCCCAGCCGGTGTGGTCGGGGTTCTTGGGGTCGAAGGCGGGGACGTTGCCCCACTTGACCACCTCGACGTTGGTGTCCTGGATGCCCCACTGCTTGTCGAAGACCTCCAGGTCGTGCTGGATGGTCGGCGAGCCGAAGGAGTCGACGATGACGATCGTGCGGCCCTTGCCGGTGATGCCCTCCTGGTACAGCGGGTTCAGGTTGTAGGCGTTCCGGTACTGCAGCGGCGAGTAGCAGTGGATGCCGATCTGACTGACGCACTGGGTGGTGGTCAGCGGGGCGGTGCGGCCCTGGGCGTTGTGGTGCCCGAAGGAGGCGGGGCGGACGTGGACGCCCGTGAGGTCGTGCGCGGGGGCGGCGGTCGCGGCGCCGACCGCCGGGACGGCGATGGTGCCGGCCGTGAGGGCGGTGGCCCCGACGGCGAGCAGAGCCAGGGCACGGCGAAGGGGGGCGGGGCTGCCCATGGGACTCCTTGGGGCGCAGGGCCCGACCTGGTCCGGTCGGGTCGGTCCGGCCATCCCATCGACTGCCGCATGATCATGCCATAGTCATTTGGTGGGGTCGCCTGATCAGAGGCATGGTCATGCTCGGCCACGCGAAAAGGTAAAGACCGTCCCAGGTGAAGGTAACCCCACGCCCGGGACGGTCATGTGACGACAGGTCAGTATTATCGTACTAATGCTGAACGGTTCTTGACGATCCCCGCCCGGGCCAGCCCTACCGCGCCCCGCCGTTGACGTACAGCGTCTGCCCGCTGACGTACGAGGCGTCCTCGCTGGCCAGGAAGGCGACCACGGACGCGATCTCCTCCGGCTGTCCCACCCGGCGCAGCGGGGTCCGGGCGGAGACCTCTGCGTGCTGGTCCTCGGCCGTGCTGCCGACCCGCTCGGCGGTGGCCGCGGTCATCGCGGTGGCGATGTACCCGGGGGCGACGGCGTTGACGTTGATGTTGAACGGCCCCAGCTCGATCGCGAGGGTCGCGGTGAGCCCCTGGATGCCGGCCTTGGCGGCCGCGTAGTTGGCCTGCCCCCGGTTGCCGAGGGCGGAGCGCGAGCTGAGCGAGACGATCTTCCCGTACTTCTGCGCCACCATGTACTTCTGCGCGACGTGGCTGCAGTTGTACGCGCTGGTCAGATTGACGGTCAGAACCGCGTCCCAGTCGGCCTTCGGCATCTTGAAGAACAGGTTGTCCCGGGTGATCCCGGCGTTGTTCACCAGGATGTGCACCCCGCCGAGGTCCGCCGCGACCTGCGCGAACACCGCCTCGACGGCGTCGTAGTCGGCCACGTCGCAGCCGTACGCCCGAGCGGTGCCGCCCTTGGCGGTGATCTCCGCGACCGTCCCGGCGGCCCGTTCGGCGGTGAGGTCGACGACGGCGACGGTCGCGCCCTCCTCGGCGAGCCGGCGGGCGGTGGCCGCGCCGATGCCCTGCGCGGCGCCGGTCACGACGGCGACCCGCCCCGCGAACCTGCCCGCCAGGCCCGTCACTTCAGCCACTGCGGCTACTTCAGTCATTCCCGGTGCTCCCTTGGACTCGGACGTGAACTCGAACTCGGACGTGAACTCGGACGCGGACTCGACCGTGAACTCGGCCGCGAACGCGGGCCCGCACTCAGTCAACGTTCTCGACGAGGACGGCAGTGCCCTGACCGACCCCCACACACATGGTGGCGAGCCCGCGCCGGGCGTCGGTGCGGCGCATCCGGTGCAGCAGGGTGGTGAGGATGCGCGCGCCGGAGCCGCCCAGCGGGTGGCCGAGCGCGATCGCCCCGCCGCTCGGGTTGACCAGTTCGTCGGCCTGTTCGGGGGTGAATCCGATGCCGTCGGCGGAGGCCAGGGCCTGGGCGGCGAAGGCCTCGTTGAGTTCGGCGGTGTCGAGGTCGGCCAGCGACCAGCCGGCCCGGCCGAGCACCTTGCGGGTGGCCGGCACCGGGCCGATGCCCATCACGTCGGGGTGCACCCCGACGGAGGCGCCGGCCACGTACCGGCCGAGCGGCCGCAGCCCGAGGTCGCGCAGCGCCTCCTCGCCGACCAGGAGCAGCCCGGCCGCGCCGTCGTTCATCGGCGAGGCGTTGCCGGCCGTGACGGTGCCGCCGGGGCGGAAGGCGGGCTTGAGGCGGGCGAGCTTCTCCAGGCTGGTGTCCTCGCGGATGCCCTCGTCCTGGCCGACCGTCACGCCGTCGGGCCGTTCGACCGGGATCAGCTCGGCGTCGAAGTGGCCGTCCTTGCGGGCGGCGGCGGCCCGTTGGTGGCTGCGCAGCGCGAAGGCGTCCTGGCGTTCCCGCCCGATGCCGTACCGGCCGGCCACCTCCTCGGCGGTCTCGCCCATGCTGAGCACGCCGTGCAGTTCGGCCATCCGGGGGTTGGTGAGCCGCCAGCCGAGCCGGGTGTCGTAGGTCTCGATCCGGTGCGGGAGGGCCTCGTCGGGGCGGGGGAGGACGAAGGGGGCGCGGGTCATCGACTCGCAGCCGCCGGCCAGGACGACGTCGGCCTCGCCGGAGCCGATGGCCCGGGCGGCGAGGGTGACGGCCTCCAGCCCGGAGGCGCAGAGCCGGTTGACGGTGGCGCCGGGGACGGTCTCCGGCAGGCCGGCCAGCAGGACGGCCATCCGGGCGGCGTTGCGGTTGTCCTCGCCGGCCTGGTTGGCGGCGCCCCAGTAGACGTCGTCGATGCGGGCGGGGTCGAGGGCGGGGACGTCGGCGAGCAGGGCGCGCAGCACGGTGGCCGAGAGGTCGTCCGGGCGGACCGTGGCGAGCGCTCCGCGCAGCTGGCCGATGGGTGTGCGGCGGGCTGCGGCGAAGTAGACGGGACGCACGTCGTCGGGCTCCTATCCGGTTGAATCCGAGTGATCCGAGTGATCCGAGCAGTCAGGGTGATCCGAGCAGTCAGGACGGTCAGGACGGTCCGGGTGATCCGGGTGGTCCGGGTGGTCCGATTGACCTGTCCTGGCTGATCGGATGGGATGAACGGGCTGGTCAGAAGGCGTTGACCCCGGTGAGGGCGCGGCCGATGAGCAACTGGTGGATCTGGCTGGTGCCCTCGTAGAGGGTCATGACCCGCGCGTCGCGCAGGTACTTGCCGACCGGGTACTCGTCGATGAAGCCGTAGCCGCCGAACACCTGGAGCGCGTTGTTGGCGGCCCGGACGGCGGCCTCGCTCGCGTAGAGCTTGGCGACGGAGGACTCGGTGGCGAACGGCAGGCCGCGTTCGATGTGGTCGGCGACCTTCCAGGTGAGCAGCCGGGCGGCCTCGACGTCGACGGCGATGCCGGCCAGCAGTTCCTGGACGAGTTGGTGCGAGGCGATCGGGCGGCCGAACTGCTCGCGCTCGCCGGCGTAGCGGACGGCGGCCTCCAGGCAGGCGCGGGCGATGCCGACGCAGCCCGCCGCGACCGACATCCGGCCCTTGGCGAGCGCGGACATCGCCACCCGGAACCCCTTGTCGACCTCGCCGAGCCGCGCGCTGTCGGGCACCCGGACCCGGTCGAGGGCGAGCTCGGCGGTGGCCTGGCCGCGCAGGCCGAGCTTGCCGTGGATCTCGGTGCGGGTGAAGCCGGGCAGGTCGGTGGGCACCAGGAAAGCGGTGATGCCCTTGTGGCCCTGCCGGTCGGGGTCGTCGCCGCCGGTGCGGGCGAAGACCAGGGCGACGTCGGCCCAGGTGCCGTTGGTGATGAACATCTTGGCGCCGCTGATCAGCCAGTCGTCGCCGTCCCGGACGGCGCGGGTGCTGAGGTTGGCCGCGTCGGAGCCGGTGCCGGGTTCGGTGAGCGCGAAGCAGCCGAGCGACTCGCCCGAGGTGAGCCGGGGGAGCCAGTGCTGCTTCTGCTCTTCGGTCCCGTAGCCGTTGACGGACTTGGCGACCAGGCCGAGTGTGACCGAGACGATGCCGCGGACGGCCGAGTCGCCGCGGCCGAGCTCCTCCAGGACCAGGCAGTACGCGAGGTGGTCGCCGCCGCTGCCGCCGTAATCCTCGGGGATGGTGAGGCCGAGGAAGCCGAGCCCGGCCAGTTTGCCGATGATCGCGCGGTCGACGGACTCGGCACGGTCCCAGGCGGCGGCGTGCGGAGCGATCTCGCGGTCGGTGAAGGAGGCGGCGAGGTCCCGGACGGCGCTCTGCTCCTCGGACAGCTCCAGGTTCACGGCGGCTCCAGATCCATTAAACTAGCGCTGCAAGTTTTATGGAGGGACTGTAGCCCCGGCCGGCCCGCGCTGGGAAGGGGCACCTGCCAGAATCGGTCCCCGCCCCACCCGACCGGAGGAACCGGAGGCAGCACCCCGATGGCCCGCCCGCGCACCCCGCTGCTCAGCCGCGAGCGCATCGTCGCCGCTGCTCTGCGGCTGATCGACGCCGAGGGCCTGGCGGCCCTCTCCACCCGCCGCCTCGCCACCGAACTGTCGGTCAGCGGTCCCTCGCTCTACAACCACGTCGCGACCAAGGACGAACTGCTGGACGCGGTGGTGGACAGCGTGATCGGCGAGGTCGACTTGTCGATGTTCGGCACGCCCGACGGCCCGCCCACCGCTACGCCCACCGCTAAGCCCGACGGCACGCCCGACGACACACCCACCGCTACGCCCGACGGCCCGCCCCACGGCCGGCCGACGCCCTGGCCGGACGCGCTGCGCGCTTGGGCCCGCTCCTACCGCGCCGCCCTCGCCGCCCACCCCAACATCGTGCCGGTGCTCGCCCAGGGCCCGGGCCGCCGGCCGAACGCGCTGCGCCTGGCCGACGCGGTCTTCGGCCACCTGGTCGAGGCCGGCTGGCCGCGCGGCCAGGCCACCCGGATCGGCGCGCTGATGCGCTACTTCGTCACCGGCTCGGCGCTGGCCTCCTTCGCGGCCGGCTTCCCCGCGGACGCCGAGGTGTACGACGCGGCCGACTACCCGCACCTCGGCGAGGCGCACCGGCTGGCCGGGCACCGCGGGACGGTGGACGAGGGCGCCTTCGAGACCGGCTTGGAAGCGCTGCTCGACGGGCTCGTCCTGCGCTTCGAGCGCCTCACCGAACGTTCCTAGACCCCGCCGCCGTCGGTCTTCCCCCTGTCTCACCGTCCCGCTGTTTCCGCTGCCCCCGCCCCCGCTGCCCCCGCCGCCCCCCGCCTCACCAGGGCTCGCGCGCCAGGAAGGCCGGCCGCAGCGACGGGTCCACCGGGTCGTAGTACCGGTGGTAGACGGGCGTGAGTCCGCCGGAGACCGGGGGCACGATCCAGCTCCAGTCCGCCGGGGTCGGCCGGCCGAGCCGCTTCTCCTGGGCGACGTGCCGGAGGAAGCGCTCGGACTCGGTGTGGTGGTCGGCGATCGTCACTCCGGTCTCCTGGAAGGAGTGCAGCACCGCGATGTTGAGCTCGATCAGCGCGCGGTCGCGCCAGAGCGTGCGCTCGCTGGAGGTGTCCAGGCCCAGGCGCTCGGCGACGGTGCCGAGCAGGTCGTAGCGGTCGGCGTCGGCGAGGTTGCGGGCGCCGATCTCGGTGCCCATGTACCAGCCGTTGAAGGGCGCGGCCGGGTAGCGGACGCCGCCGATCTCCAGCGTCATGTCGCTGATCGCGGGCACCGCGTACCAGCGCAGGCCCAGGTCGGCGAACCAGTCGTACGCGGGGTGGGTGAGCGGCACCTCCAGGGTGGTGTCGTCCGGCAGCTCGTACCAGCGCGGGCGCTCGTCGGGGCGTTCCTGGACGAGCAGCGGCAGCACCTCGAAGCGGTCCTCGGCGCACTTCCAGCCGAGGTCGCGGGCGCGGGCGGCGAGTGCGGTGCCGGCCGGGTCGCCGACGACGGCGTCGCCGACCCGGTGGCCGGCGTAGCGGACCAGCTGCTGGTTGACGATGCGGGCGGCCGGGTGGCCGGGGCGGTCGGGGGCGAACACCGAGACCACCGGGCGGATCCGTCCGCCGTTGCCGGCCAGCCGCAGGTGCTCGAAGCACTCGGCGGCGATGTCGTCGGCCGAGTCGAGGTGGCGCAGGTCGCGCACCACCAGACTGCGCCAGTACAGCCGGCCGATGCAGCGGGCGGCGTTGCGCCAGGCGAGCTTGGCGCCGTAGGCGAGTTCGGCGGGGGTGTGCTCGTAGCTGCCGGTGCGCTCGATCTCGTCGAGGACGGCCCGTATCCGGGGGTCCGGGGCCCCGGTGGCGGGCTGCTCGCGATGGAAGCGGCGGATGAACTCGGCGGCCTGCTCCGGGTCGGTGAACGGCGGCGTGGACGATGGCGGGGGCGTGGACGGCGGCGTGGACGATGGCGGGGGCGACGGCCGGGCCGCGGCCGGGGTGTGGGTGTGGGTGTGGGCGTACGGGCAGCCGCCGGCGGGGGCGGCGGCTGGTCTGCGGGCGCGGAGCCGGTTGAAGATCAAGGACACATCCCTCCTGGCGAACAGGAGTACCGGAGGTGTCCGGGCCGCCGCAGGGAGTGAACGATTCGGCCCCCGCACCCGCGCTGATCGCGCTAGGGTGCGGGGGCCGATGGTCGGACTGTCGGATCAGCCCATGTCCTCCAGTCGGACGCCCTTGGTCTCCTTCATGAACTTCGCCACGAAGACGATCGACAGCGCCGCGAACGCCGCGTACACCAGGTAGGTCGCCGACAGGTTCCAACGCGACATCGACGGGAACGACACGGTGATCGCCCAGTTGGCGATCCACTGCGCGGAGGCGGCGACGGACAGCGCGGCGGCCCGGATGCGGTTCGGGAACATCTCGCCGAGCATCACCCAGACGACGACGCCCCAGGACATCGCGAAGAACAGCACGAAGGCGTTGGCGGCGACCAGTGCGACGGTGCCCTGGAGGTCGGGCAGCGTGACGTTGTCGCCGCTGCCGGTGGCGGAGGAGAACGCCCAGCCGGCCGCGCCGAGCGCGACGGCCATGCCGGCCGAGCCGATCAGGGCGAGCGGCTTGCGGCCGATCCGGTCCACCAGCAGGATCGCGACGACGGTGCCGAGGATGTTGATGACCGAGCCGACGAAGCTGATCAGCAGCGAGTTGCTCTGGTCGATGCCGACCGACTGCCACAGGATCGACGAGTAGTAGAAGATCACGTTGATGCCGACCAGCTGCTGGAAGACCGACAGTCCGATGCCGACCCAGACGATCGGCAGCAGGCCGAAGCGCCCGCCGAGCAGGTCCCCGAAGCGCGGGCGGTGGTCGGAGGCGATCAGCCCCTGGACCTCGGCGATCCGGGCGTCGGTGTCGATGTCCTGGCCCTCGACCTGGGCGAGCACGGCGCGGGCGTCGTCCAGCCGGCCGGCCTGGATCAGGTAGCGCGGGGACTCGGGGATCACCGAGGCGAGGGTGAAGTAGACCGCGGCCGGGACGACGCAGATGCCGAGCATCCACTGCCAGGCCTCCAGGCCGAGCAGCTGGCCGCGGGTGTCGCCGCCGGCCGCGTTCGCCAGCAGCCAGTTGACCAGCTGGGAGATCGCGATGCCGAGCACGATCGCGGCCTGCTGGAAGGAGGCCAGCCGGCCCCGGTACTTGGTGGGCGCGACCTCGGCGATGTAGGTCGGGGCGATCACCGAGGCGATGCCGATGGCCGCGCCGCCGAGCACGCGCCAGAAGGCGAGGTCCCAGGCGGCGAAGGGGAGCATCGAGCCGATCGCGCTGACCGCGAACAGCAGCGCGCCCGCCTTCATGACCTTGATGCGGCCGTAGCGGTCGGCGAACCGGCCGGCCAGTGCGGCGCCGATCGCCGAGCCCAGCAGGGCGGAGGAGACGATCAGACCGGTCACGCCGTCGCTGACGCCGAACTTCTCCTGGATTCCGGAGACGGCGCCGTTGATCACGGAACTGTCGTAGCCGAACAGGAACCCGCCGAGGGCTGCGGCGGCGGTGATGAAGACGACGAAGCCGAGGCGGCCGGGCGCGGAGGCCTCGACCGCCCCGGAGGGCTGCTTGGTGACGCTCACGATCTTGACTCCTGGTACTCAACGCTGAGCTCGGTAGCCGAGATCGTAACCCTTATTCGTTTAAGTCTTGTACACCAGAAACCTCAATTTTTGCTCTGAGGATTCGTAAGGTGAACAAGCAAATTAGGCTGCGCCGAACCTCCCTACGCCGGGGCGGACAGGGACAGCCCGAACCGGCCCTCCTCGTCCGTCCACCAGTGGCTCAGCCGCAGCCCGGCCGCCGCCAGCTCGGCGGACACCCGCTCCCGGCGGAACTTGGCGGACACCTCGGTGCGCAGCTCCTCGCCCCGGTCGAAGTGCACCGGCAGGTTCAGCGCCGGGATCTTCACGGTCTGCGCGCGCAGCGAGCGCAGCCGCATCTCGATCCACTCCCGGTCCGGGTCCCACCGCGCGACGTGCGCGAACGCGGTCGGGTCGAAGTCGGCGCCCAGCTCGCGGTTGAGCACGTTGAGCACGTTGAGGTTGAACTCGGCGGTCACCCCGGCCGCGTCGTCGTAGGCGGCGACCAGCATCGACGGGTCCTTGACCAGGTCGGTGCCGAGCAGCAGGAAGTCGCCCGGGTCGAGGGCCGCGCGCAGCCCGCGCAGGAAGGCCGCCCGCTCCTCGGGCAGCAGGTTGCCCAGGGTGCCGCCGAGGAAGGCGACCAGCCGGGGGCCGCCCTCCGGGGGCAGGCCGAGCCGGGCGGTGAAGTCGGCCAGCACGCCGTGCACGGCGAGCCCGGGGTACTCGGCGGCGAGCGCGACGCCGGCGGCGGTCAGCGCGCTCTCGCTGACGTCCACCGGGACGTACGTCTCCAGGGTGCCGAGCGCGCGCAGCGCGTCCAGCAGCAGCCGGGTCTTCTCGGAGGATCCGGAGCCCAGCTCGACCAGCGTGCGGGCCCCGGTGGCGGCGGCGATCTCGCCGGCCCGGGCGGTCAGGATGGCCCGCTCGGCGCGGGTCGGGTAGTACTCCGGCAGCCGGGTGATCTCCTCGAACAGCTCGCTGCCCCGCGCGTCGTAGAACCACTTCGGCGGCAGCCACTTGGGTTCGGAGGTCAGCCCGTGCTGCACGTCGTGGCGCAGCGCGGTGCTGAAGTGGTCGGCGGGCAGCAGCCGGGTGAGATCAAATGTGTCCATGACAGGGTGGGTCCTCTGTTCAGAAGATGAAGGGGCGATGGAGGATCAGTAGCGGCCGAGGAGCTGACGGACGGTGACGCCGCGCTCGTCGACCACCACCAGCGAGCCGTCCGGAACGGCCGTCCAGCCGGGGGCGTCGTCGTACGGCTCGGAGGCCACCACCGTGCCGAGCCCGGGCAGGTCGCGGTGGTGCAGGGTGTCGCCCCAGGCGGTCGCGGCGAGTGTGCGGCCGTCGGTGAGCAGCAGGTTGAGCCGGCCGGCGGTGTGCGCGGTGACGTCCGCGACGGTGCCTGCCAGCGCCTCGCCGAGCCCGGCCCCCGCCCGCAGCCGGTGCAGGACCAGGGCCCACAGCAGCGCCGAGTCGGAGCGCGCCTCCAGCTCCAGCAGCTCGGCCGGCGGGAGCAGGGCGGCCAGCGCGTCCAGCTTGCCCGGCCAGCCCGCCACCGCGCCGTTGTGGCTGAACAGCCAGTGCCCGGCCGCGAACGGCGCCGCCGCGCTCTCGCCCGCCGCGCAGCCCTCGGTGGCGGAGCGCACCGCCGCCAGCAGCGCCCGGGTGCGGATCACCCGGGCGAGGTCGGCGAACGCGGCGTCCGCCCAGATCGGCCCGTCCCGGCGGTAGCGGGCCGGCACCTCGTCGCCGTCCGCGTACCAGCCGAGGCCGAAGCCGTCCGCGTTGACCGTGCCGTACTGCTGCGCCCGGGGCGCCCAGGACTGCCGGTACAGGCCGTGCGGCGGGTGCACCAGCAGCTCCTGCGGCGCCACCGGCTCACCCAGGTAGGCGAGGTGGCGGCACATCAGGCCACCTCCAGGTCGCGGGCGGTGCGGAACCCGGCGAAGATCTGCCGCCGGACGGGGTAGTCCCAGTTGCGGAAGGTGCCCCGGCAGGCGACCGGCGCCACCGCGAAGCAGCCGCCGCGCAGCACCTTGTACTCCGGTCCGAAGAAGACCTCCGAGTACTCCTGGTACGGCCAGGCCCGGAACCCCGGGTAGGGGCGGAAGTCGCTGGCCGTCCACTCCCACACGTCGCCGATCAACTGCCGTACGCCGTACGGGGACTCGCCCGCCGGGTAGCCGCCGGCCGGGGCCGGGCGCAGGTGCCGCTGCCCGAGGTTGGCGTGCTCGGCTCCGGGGGCCTGGTCGCCCCACGGGTAGCGGCGGGAGCGGCCGCTCGCCGGGTCGTGCCGGGCCGCCTTCTCCCACTCCGCCTCGGTCGGCAGCCGTCGTCCGGCCCACCGGGCGTAGGCGTCCGCCTCGTACCAGCTGACGTGCAGGACGGGCTCGTCCGCCGGGACGGGCTCCACCGCGCCGAACCGGCGCCGCAGCCACTGGCCGCCGTCCAGGCGCCAGAACAGCGGGGCGGTCAGGTCGGCCCGCCGCCGGTGCTCCCAGCCCTCGGGCGTCCACCAGCGCGGCTCGTCGTAGCCGCCGTCCGCGATGAACCGCTGGTACGCGGCGTTGGTGACGGGCGTGGTGTCCAGCAGGAAGGCGGGCAGCTCGACCACGTGCGCGGGGCGCTCGTTGTCCAGCGCCCACGGCTCGGTGTCGGTGCCCATGGTGAACGGCCCTGCGGGGACGAGCACTTCGGCGGGCAGCGCGGCCGCGTCCGCCGGGGCGGGCGGCGGCGGGGGAGCGGCCAGCGCCGGCTCCCCCGTGCGGAGCTGGTGGGTGATCAGCATCGTCTCGTCGTGCTGCTGCTCGTGCTGGGCGATCATCCCGAACGCGAACCCCGCGTCCAGCAGCGGCGCCCCCTCCAGCGGGCTGGCCGCCAGCAGGTCCAGCACCCGGCCGCGCACCTCGTGCGCGTACGCCCGGGCCTCGGCGGGCGCCAGCAGCGGCAGGCTCGGCCGCTCGGCCCGGGGGTGCTGGAAGGCGTCGTACAGCGGGTCGATCTCCGGGTGCATCGGGTCGCGGCCGCCGACGTTGCGCAGCAGCCAGAGTTCCTCCTGGTTGCCGATGTGCGCCAGGTCCCAGACCAGCGGGGACATCAACGGCGAGTGCTGGGCGGTGAGGTCGCCGTCCTCGACGCAGTCGGTGAGCGCGGCGGTGCGGGCGCGGGCGGCCAGCAGTTCGGCCGCGATGGTCTCGCGCAACTCCTCGGTGCCCGCCGCCGGGGCGGCAGGGGGGCGGACGTCGGTCATGGTGCGGCCTCCTCCGGAGGAGTGCGTCGGGTGCCGGAGCGCAGGGCGTCCAACTGGTCGTCGGCGGGGCAGCGGCCGCGCGCGGGGTAGCGCTCGGCGAACTCGGCGACGGCGGCGCGCAGCCGCCCGGCGCCGGGCAGGCGGCCCAGCGCGGCGTCGGCGGCGGCGAAGCAGGTCAGGGCGGCGCGGCGCAGCTCGGGATCGGCGACGGCCAGCGTCGCGGCCCGGCGCCAGACGTCGCTGCGCGGCGGGCGCGGACCGTCCGGGCGGTCCAGCGGCTCCAGCGCGGCGAGCGCGGCCTCGGCGGCCGGCGGGTCGTCCAGCAGCGCGGTGACCAGGGCGGTGGGCACCACCCAGCCGTCCCCGGGCTGGGCGTCGATCATGCGCAGCTCCAGGTGGCCGCGCGGGCGCACCGGCGGGAACAGGGTGGTCCGGTGGTAGTCCAAGTCGGCCAGCGTGGGCGGGCGTTCGCCGCCGCCGCGGACCCAGTCGCGGAAGGTCAGGCCGGGCGGGGCCGTCCACGGCAGCCCCTCCGGGCGGCGCACGCACAGCACCTCGGCGTCCAGCACGTACTGCGCCCAGGCCTCGCGCGGGTCGCCGTGGTCCGGCTCCGGGGCGAGCGTGCGGGTCGGGTCCATCCGGGACCAGACGGTCTGCCGGGTGGACCGGTGACCGGTCGGCCTGCCGTCCAGCAGCGGGGAGTTGGCGAAGGCGGCGACCAGGACCGGGCCGAGCAGGTGGGTCAGCCGCCAGCGGCGCTCCACCGCGTGCGGGCCGCCCGCGTCGCCGGCGTCCAGGCACACCTGCACCGAGGCCGTGCCGGTCATCATGATCCGGCCCCAGGGGCCGGCGGAGTCGAAGAACCGCTCCATCGCGAGGTAGCGGGGGTGGTCCAGGACCATCAGGCGGGGGCGGGCCAGCGGGTCCGTCCCGGTGCCGGTGAGGCGCAGGCCCTGCGCCGCGAAGGCGGCCCGCAGGGCGGTCAGATCGCGTCGGGTGTCCTCGACGCAGGCCAGGAGGCCGGTGGCGGGCGGGGAGCTGAGCTCGACCTGCCCGCCGGGTTCGAGCGTGAGCCGCGAGCCGGAGGGGAGCGAGGCCCCGTCCGGGCCGCCGAGTGGCAGCGACTCCAGTGCGGCGTGGACCAGTTCCGGTCGGACGGGCTTGCCGGGACATCGGTCGTCGTGGACGAACCACTCGACCTCGACGCCCACCAGCCGGGGCGGTCCGATCTTGAAGCAGACGCCCGACACGTGGCTGAGCGCCCCCGACTCGGTCAGCGGGGTCACCCCCGGCGGGGGCGCTGGGGGGCTCTGCCGGTCGGGCGGAGTGGTGCGGGATGTCGGTATCACCGGACTTACCATCCTCGGGGTCAGGATTGCGGCCCGAACTACCCTGCCCAGTCTGCTACGGAGCATGCGGGGGCGCTTCGCAAATATCGTGTGAACGTTCGTTTCTGCAGGTCAGGGGTGGCGCGATCGGGTGAATCCGGGGATCCGGGGCGGCTTTCCGGGCGTGCGCGGGGTGCCGGGCGGGAGCGTCGAGGGACGTCGGTGAGCAGAGGGCGCGCGGGCGTCGGGCGGGGTGCCCCGGCGGTTCGGTCACCGTCGGTCGAGGCGCTCCAGGACGGCGTCCAGCACCGGGCCCGGCAGGGCGTAGTTCAGCCGCAGCCCGCCCCGGCCGCCGGGGCCGAACTCGGCGCCGTCCGAGGCCTCCAGGCCGCAGCGCTCCAGCAGCGCCCGGCGGGCCCCGTCCGGCGGCAGCCCCAGGGCGGCGGCGTCCAGCCAGAGCAGGTAGGAGGACTGCGGCGCGGAGCGGACGGCGGTCCCCAGCCGGCCGGTGAGCCGGGCGCGGGCGGCGGCGAGGTGGGCGAGCAGTGCGTCCAGCCACGGCCCGCCCTCGGCCAGCGCCGCCCGCTGGACGGTCTGCTCCAGCAGGCCGCCCTCCCAGAGGCCGAAGCCGGCCAGCACCTCGGTGAACCGGGCGCGCAGGCCCGGATCGGGGACGAGCGCGAAACTGCTCGGCAGGCCGGAGCAGTTGAAGGTCTTGCCGACCGAGTTCAGGGTGACCACCCGGGGCCGGAGCGCCGCGTCGACGGTGGCCACCGCCACCGGGTGGACGTACCCGGGGTGGGTGAGATCGCCGTGCACCTCGTCCGAGACCAGCAGCGCGCCGGCCTCCGCCGCCCGCTCGGCGAGGGACCGCAGTTCGGCGGCCGGCCAGACCCGGGCGGAGGGGTTGTGCGGGCTGCTCAGCAGAACGGCTCCGGCCGGGTGGGGGAGCGGGCCGTCCGGGAGCCGGTAGCCGTCCGGGCCGACGGCCAGGGGCAGTTCCCGGTACGGGAGGCCGGCCGCCCGGCACAGTTGGGCGAAGCCGCCCCACTCCGGCGTCGGGAACAGCACCGGCGCCTGCGGGCGCACGGTCTCCAGCAGCAGGCGCAGGGCGGTGCGCGGGCCGCAGGGCAGCAGCAGCACCCAGTCCGGATCCACCTCGACGCCGTGCCGCGAGCGGTACCAGCGGGCCACCAGAGCCCGCCCGGCCGGGTCGCACACCGTGTACCCGTACGCGCGGTGGCGGGCCCGGCGCTCCAACGCGGCGGCCACGGCCGGGGGCCCGGGCAGGTCCATGTCCGCCAGGCCCATCGCGATCACCCCGGGCGCCCCCGCGCGGGCCCACTTGCTGCTGCCCGTCCCGGTCCGGTCGAAGGGCGCCGCGAAGCCGAACGCGTCCGGTGCGGTGGTGGGCATGACGGCCTCCGGTGGTCGGGGGTGCGCCGCCACGCTAGAGCCGGACGGGTCCTGGCCGCCACCGGCCGTGTGGTCACCTCTTCGCCGGCCCGCCCCCGCTGCCCAGGTGCGCCGCCAGCCCCCGCCGCCCCCGGCGCATCATCACCGCGTGGTTGGCCCGGAACAGCGGGTGCAGGGGCAGCGCGAGGCGGCGCAGCAGGGGCTTTCGGGGGCGGGTGTCCTCCTCGAAGAGCACTCGGCTGCCCGGCCCGTCCGAGGTGACGGTGAACCGTGACCACCCGGTGAGATCGCCCCGCATGGCCGCCTCCAGCACTCCGGCGGCCGGGTCGCGCCGTCGGGTCTCCAGGCGGATCACCAGCCGGTACGGCAGCAGCGCGCGCACCACGAGGTCCCCGGACTCCTCGCCGGTCTGCCGGACTTCGAGGACCTCGGGCCACCACAGCGGGTAACTCCGTACGTCCTCCAGTGCCGCGTACACGTCGGGCGCCGGCGCCGCGAGTCGCCACGTGCCCCGGAAACGGTAGTGGTTGGGGTCCACGCGCCCCACCCTAGGACGCTCCGGTCCGGAGCCGGCCCGTTTCGGTCGGGTTCCCTCGCCGACACCCGGGCCCTACGGTGGCCCGGCTGTCGACGCGACCGGTGCCGGTGAGACGGGCGGCGAACGCTCCGTAAACGTCGCATGCCAGGACGGAGGTGTTCCGCTTGCGGCCGTTCGGGGTGCAGGGGAGGATCTTGTGTGCTTGTAGTCTCGTCTGTCACAGCAGCTGTCGCGAGGCACTGCATCCCCGGAAAACGGAGTGAAGGAGTCACAGGCATGCGGCGACCGAGCTGGGTACCGGAGGGCACGGACCTGGACAAACCGAACGCCGCGCGGGTCTACGACTACTACCTGGGGGGCTCGCACAACTTCGAGGTCGACCGGGAGATGGCGCGCAAGGCGATGGCCCTGTGGCCGGAGCTGCCGCAGATCATGCGCTCCAACCGGGCCTTCCTGCGGCGGGCCGTGTCCTTCCTGGCCGAGCGCGGCGTCACCCGCTTCCTGGACATCGGCTCCGGCATCCCGACCTTCGGCGCGGTGCACGAGATCGCCCGCGCGATCCGCCCCGAGGCGACGGTCCTCTACGTGGACCGGGACCCGGTCGCCGTCGCACACAGCCGCCTGCTGCTGGAGGACGACCCCGGCAGCGAGGTCGTCCAGGCCGACCTGCGCGACATCCACGACCTGCTGGCCCGCCCCGAGGTGGCCGCCCTGCTGGCGCAGGGCGAGCCGGTGGCCGTCCTGCTGGTCGCCGTCGCGCACTTCGTCACCGACGACGAGGACCCGTGGAAGCTGATCGGCACGCTCCGTGACGCGCTCCCGCCCGGCAGCGCGCTGGTCCTCTCGCACGCCTCCCTGGAGGGCCGACCGGACCAGGCGGAGGAGCACCAGGAGCTCTACCGCAGGACGCCGACCCCGCTGACCATGCGCACCCACGAGCAGATCAGCGGGATGTTCGCCGGCTTCGAGCTGGTCGAACCGGGCGTGGTCTACCTGCCGCAGTGGCGCCCGGACCAGCCGGAGACGGTCGGCGAGCACCCCGAGCGGATGACCGGGGTGGCGGGCGTGGGGTTCCGCCCTTGAGCGGACGGATCGGGCGAGTGACCGACGGCCGCGGGCTCCGCGAAGCGGCCGCCGGTCACCCCGCCGTGCCCGCCGCGTGGACCACTGCGCCCCCTGCCCGGACCACTGCGCCCCCCGCCCGGCCCGCCGCCGTCTGCGGCGGCCACCCCGCAGCAGTAACCGCACGCACCCGGGCGGACGCATGAGCGCCTCCCCGGTCGCCGGCAGCGCCGAGCGGTTCCACGAGGCCTGGGCGCGGCTGCTCTCCGCCGACCACGGCACGGCCGTCGACCCCGGGCTGCTCGGCCGCCTCACCGCCCGCACCGCCGCCCTGCTCCACCGCGCGCAGCTGGGCGAGCCGTTCGAGCCCCGGCTGGCCGAGCAGGCCGGCGCGGAACTGGTCGACGCGCACTTCACCGACCCGGTGGTGCTGGCCCGGGCGGTGGAACTGCTCCAGGTGCAGCCGCTCGGCGACGACCGCGGCCCGGCCCTGACCGGCGCCTTCGCGGCCGGCTGGGCCGCCGCCCTGCGCGAGCGCACGCTGCGGGAGCAGGAGGCGATCCGCACCGCCGCCGACACCGCCCGCAAGGAGGCCGAGCGGGCGCTGCGCGACTCCGAGGCCCGGTTCCGGGCGCTGTTCGAGAGCGCGGCCATCGGGATCGGCATCGGCGACACCGACGGCAACATCCTGGCGGTCAACAAGGCGCTCCAGGAGCTGTTCGGCGCGAGCCCGGAGGACATGACCGGCCGCCGGGTCGGCGACCTCGTCCACCCCGAGGACACCCCGGGCGTGTGGGAGGCGTACGAGGAGCTGATCAGCGGCAAGCGGGACTACTTCCAGTTCGACAAGCCGTACTACCGCCAGGACGGCGAGGTGGTCTGGACCCATCTGACCGTCTCGCTGATCCGCGACGACGACGGCGTCCCGCAGTACCAGGTCGCGATGCTGGAGGACGTCACCGACCGCTACCGGCTCCAGGAGCGGCTGCGCCACCAGGCCACCCACGACCCGCTGACCGGCCTGCCGAACCGGGCGGCCTTCTTCGAGCGGCTGGAGAAGCTGTTCGAGGATCCGGATCCGGGCGCCAGGTTCGGACTCTGCTACGTCGACCTCGACGGCTTCAAGGTGGTCAACGACAGCCTCGGCCACGACACCGGGGACGAGCTGCTGTCCGCCGTGGCGGCCCGGCTGAAGGCCGCGCTCAACCCGCTCGGCCACCTGGTGGCCCGGCTCGGCGGCGACGAGTTCGTGGTGCTGCTGGAGAACTGCCGGGGCGAGCAGGAGGCCGTCGCGGCGGCGAAGACCGTGCTCAAGGCGCTGGCCGGGCCGGTGCTGATCGGCGACCACAAGCTGGCCGTGGGCGCGAGCGTCGGCGTGCTGGAGCGGCGGGTGTCCACCACCACCCCGGGCGCGGCCGTGCGGGCCGCCGACCTGACGCTGTACCGGGCCAAGGAGGCCGGCCGCGGCCGCTGGACGCTGTTCGACCCCAAGGAGAACGCCCGCGCGGTCAGCCGTTACGCGGTGTCGGTGCGGATGCCGGCCGCCCTCGACCGGGGCGAGTTCTTCATCGACTACCAGCCGCTGTACGCGCTGGCGGACGGCCGGCTGGCCGCGGTGGAGGCGCTGGTGCGCTGGCGCCACCCGCAGCTCGGCGTGCTCGGCCCGGACGAGTTCGTGACCACCGCCGAGGAGACCGGGCTGATCATGCCGCTCGGCCGCTGGGTGCTGGAGCAGGCCTGTGGCCAGGCCGCGGACTGGGTCAAGCGCTTCGGCGACGCCGCGCCGCAGCTGAACGTCAACCTGGCGGTCCGCCAGGCGCGCAGTGCGGCGCTCGTCACCGACCTCGGCCGGATCCTGGATGCGACCGGACTCGATCCGGCCCGGCTGCAGCTGGAGATCACCGAGTCGACCGTGGTCGGGCCCGAGGACGAGGCGCTGCGCACCCTGCACGGGCTGGTGGACCTCGGCGTGTCGCTGGCCGTGGACGACTTCGGCACCGGCTGGTCCAACCTCGCGTACCTGCGCGACCTGCCGGTCTCCGGGCTGAAGATCGCCGGTTCCTTCGTCGGCGACCTGCACGACCCGGAGAAGGACGAGTCCACCGGGTGGCGGATCGTCAGCGGCCTGGTGTCGATGGCGCACGCGCTCGGGCTGACCGTCACCGCCGAGGGCGTGGAGACCCGCAAGGACGCCGAACGACTGCGGACCATCGGCTGCGACTGGGCGCAGGGCTGGCACTTCGGCCGCCCGGTGCGGCCGGCCGAGATCGCCCGCCGGATCGCCGAGGAGCCGCGGGGGCGCCCGGTCGGGGGCTGACGCGTCGGGGCCGTCAGGGGGCAGGGGCCGAGCAGGTGGGGAAGGCCCGCGGTGGCGTTCGGCGGCGGTCGTGCAACCGCTCGGTCGCGTTCCGGAAAATCGGCCAACACCACGGCCCACCATGCGGGATGATGGCGCGTCAAAATCACCACCCGGGGCCGTGTGGTGCGTGGCTACGGCCCCGCGCCGGCCCCGGGAAGCGGGGAGGAGAGCGCCGCCATGGCCACACCGGAGGACGCCGGCCCGGCCGACGACGACCGACGAGGCCCCTGGCCGGAGAGCGGCCCCGGGCCCCGGCCCGAGCCCTCGACCAGGGTGGACCGGCGGCCGTGGGGGCGGCGCCTCGGTGTCGTACCGGACCGGCCGTCCCGGCTCGGCGCCGTCCCGCGCACCCGGATGGACCCCGACGCCGCGACCGGGCGGGCGCCGGACGGCGGGGCCCGCTTCGACCCGGAGGCGCCGACCAGGGTCCAGCGGGCCGCGCCGGAGCGGGTCGACCCGGAGGCCCCGACCAGGGTCCAGCGGCGCGCGGGCACCGGGCGTGCCGCCGCCCCCGGCTGGGCCGACAACGTCGGCCCCGGGCCCAGCCGGAGCGGCGAGGGCCCCGTGGGCGGGGTGTCGAAGGGCGGGGTGTCGGAGGGTGGGATACCGGGGGGCGGGGCGTCGGAGAGTGCGGGGCCCACCGGCGGACGGTTCGCGGGCGCCTTCCCCGACGCCCTGCGCGGCCGCTTCGCCCCGCTCGGAGTGGCCGGCTCCGGCACCGAGGGCACCGTCTGGCACGTCCGGCGCACCGACGGCGGCGGCGAGGCCGCGGTGAAGGTGACGGCCGCCGGCCACGCCATGGACGCCGACCTGCTCGGCTACCTGCGCAACGACGACTACCGCCGCCACGTCCCGCACATCGTCGACTTCGGCCGGGTCGGCCACCACGGCGCCGAACTCGACTGGGTGGCCATGGAGTACCTGCCGGTCACCCTCGCCGACCACTTCGCCGAACTTCGCAAGCGCGGCCGGCACACCGACCGGCGGGAGGCCGAGCGGATCGTCTACGAGCTCGTCGCCCTGCTCGACTTCTGGCAACGGCGGATCGAGCGCAACCCGCTGGACTTCAAGCCGGCCAACGTCCTGGTCCGCCCCGGCCGCGAGCCCGGGGAGTTCGTGATAGCCGACTTCGGTGGTGTCGCCCGGCTCACCGCCAGCCGCCGCTTCACGCCCGAGACGATCGTCACCATCCCGTACATGGCCCCCGAACTCCTGGCCGGCCGCAACCACGAGGCCGGGCCCTGGTGGGCGCTCGGCAACGTCCTGTACGAGCTGTTCACCGGCCGCCCCCGCTTCCTCGGCGCGGACGGCCTGCTGATCAGCGACGAGGTGCTGCAACTGGAACTGGTCCTGGGGGACGAGGTCGACCTCTCGGCCCTCGCCGACCCCCGCCAACTGCTGCTCCTTCAAGGGCTGTTCACCAAGAACCCGGAGGACCGCTGGACCGCCCCGCAGGTCCGCAGCTGGCTGGCCGGCGGCAGCCCCGCGGTGGTCCGGCGACAGACCCGGGCCGACACCGGCCGCACCCACCGGCCGATCACCTTCTTCGGATCCCCCTTCACCGACCCGGCCAAGCTCGCCGAGGTCCTGCTCCGGCGCTCCGGCGACGCGGCCCGCTGGCTCTCCGCCGGGGGAGCGGAGCGGCTGCGCGACTGGTTGCGCGACGACGTCCAGGACAACGTCTTCGACCTGCACCACCTGACCGACGTCGCCCGGGCTCCCGGCTCCCGCCGCGACGCCGTGGCCGCCCTCGCGGTGCTCGCCTTCGGCGCCGCCTTCGCCCCCTCCGCCACCCCCTACTACCTCGACCGCCCGATCGACACCCCCGGGCTGGAACGCATCGCCACCGAACCGGACGGCGCCGCGTTCATCGACGCACTGGTCCGGGTCGGCGCCCCGGCCGTCGCCGCCCGCTACGACTGCTTCCACCCCGAGTGCTCCGGCGAACACTGCTCCCGACTGCTCGCCCTCGCCCAACTCCCGGACGTCCTGGCCGAAGTGGACCGTGCCGCCCGCACCGTCGGCGGCGGCCGGCGGGGCGGCGACGGGCTCAGCCCGCAGGAGCGCGAGGAGGCACACCGGCTGGTGGTGTGGCTGAGCGTGCGCCCCGAGGAACGCGACCGGCTGCTCGGCCGGCTCTCGCCGCTGCCCACCGCCCTGCACCGGCTGCCGCTGCCCGAACGGGCGGCGGAGCTCGCCGCCCTGGTCGCGGCGGTGGTGGTGGACGCGGCCCTGGCCGCCGGCTCCGGGCTCCGCACGGCCGTACGCGCCACAGTGCGCCGGCCCGCGCCGGACCCGACCGCCGCGCCGGAGGCGGTCCGGCGCCGCTGGTCGGCGCTGCGGCGGCGGGCGGTGGGCGCCGACCCGGGGGACGACGCCGGGCGCGCGGCCCTGGTCGCCGCCGAGACGCTGCGCCCGCGCGGCCGGGGCCGGGGCGAGCGGCCCGACGGCGCGGAGGGCCGGGAGGGCGGGGAAGGCCGGGAGAACCGGGCCGGCCGGGACCGGTGGCCGGGGCGGCTGTGGCAGGGCGGGCGTGAACGGACGCCGGTGGACTGGCCGGCCCGGCTGCGGGAGTGGTGGCCACACGCCCGTACCGGCCTGCCGCGTCGGGCAGGCGCCGTGCTGCTGCTGTTCCTCGCCCTCGGGTTGCTGCTGTGGGCGGGGGCGGTGTTCCGCTACCCCGTCGAGGCCGGGGTCCAGCTCAAGATCTCGCCCGACGGTGCCTTCGGCGGGCCGTTGAAGAAGGCCGGCGAGCACGCGGCCCAGCAGGTGGTCGGCCAACTGGGGGCGGCGCTGGTCGCCGCCGCCGTCCTCGCCTTCTTCCCCGCCCGGGTCGGCCTCGGCACGGCGGCCCTGACCGGCGTCGGGGCCTTCGCCATCGGCTACCTGCGGCTCGGACCGCCGATGACGGGCCTGGAGATGCCGAAACCGGTGGCCGAGCGGGTGGTGCTGTTCGAGGGCGGGATGGGCAGTTGGGCCGGCCTCGCGGCGGTGGCGGCGATCGTGGCGTCGTTCGTGCTGATCGAGCGCGCGGCGAACCGGCTGCTGAAGCCCGCGCACGAGGCCCGGCGGCAGGTGCGGGAGGCCTGGCGGCGGCTCGCCGGGCGGGGCGCGGCGGCACGGTGGGACGGCAAGCAGTGGCGGACGGGCCCCGTGGGCGCCCGCGACCGCGCGCTGTTCGCGCTCGGGAGCACCTGTGTGCTCGCCCTGCTGCTGTGGGCGGCGGTCGAGGTGCGGCTGGCGGCCACCGGGCACCACCCGACGCCGGCCTCCTGGGGGACCGGCCAGACTGGTGCGGCCTACCAGTCCGGGTTCGTCGTCCTGCTGGCCGTCGTCTCCCTCGCGAGCACCCTGGGGACGCCGGTCACCGCCCGGGCGCTCCTCGGCTGCTGGATCCCCGTCACGCTGGTGCTCGGCGCCTGGCCCGGACCGCTCGGTCCGGTCGAGGCGCTGCGGATCCCGGTGCTCCAGGGGCAGTTCACGGCCGTCGCGGAGTTCTGGGGGTACGGCGCGTTCTGGGCCGCGTTGCTGGTCGCGCTCCCGCTCGCGGCGTACGGGGTGCTGCGCACGGCCCGGGCGCGGGGGGCGGGTACGGGGGCGGGCGGCTGACGGGCGAACGGCTGACAGATAACAGATGACAGAGTTCAGCTTTCAGATTTTGAAATCTGTTATCTGTTATCTGTCGGCTGTTATCTGTCAGCTGTTAGTTGTCAGCCGCCCGCCGCCGGCGATCCAGCCGTCATCCGGCTCAGCCGACCAGCCGGGACAGTTCGATCGAGTGCCCGGTCCGCTCCACCTTCGCCCGCAGGTAGCGCACGTTGCTCGCGGACAGGTGCACGCCGGTCGGCACCCGCCGCCGCACGGTGATCCCGAGGTCGGCCAACTGCTGTGCCTTGTCCGGGTTGTTGCTCAGCAGGTCGATGCCGGTGGCGCCGAGGGTGGCGAGCATCTGGGCGGCGGCGGTGTAGTCCCGGCCGTCCTCGGGCAGGCCGAGCGCCGTGTTGGCGTCGTACGTGTCCAATCCGGAGTCCTGCAAGGAGTAGGCCTCCAGCTTGTTGTAGAGCCCGATGCCCCGGCCCTCCTGCCGCAGGTACAGCAGGTAGCCGCCGGCCTCGGCGATCCGCTCGACCGACTCGCGCAGCTGCGGGCCGCAGTCGCAGCGGTCCGAGCCGAAGACGTCGCCGGTCAGGCACTCCGAGTGCAGGCGTACCAGCGGCGTCCCGCCCTCCGGCACCTCGCCGAACGCGAGCGCCAGGTGCTCCGCGCCGTCGGCGAGGTCGTGGAAGGTGAAGGCCTCCGCCTCGGCGCGGTAGCCGTCGTGGAAGGTCAGCGGGATGCGCACACGCGAGCGCACCGTGGCGGGGCCGGGCTGCGGCATGGGTGGGCCTCCGTCGATGAGGAGATGGGTCGGCGAACCGACGAACCGATGGGTCGAGAGGGGCGGGCCGGCCGGCCCGGGGTGGATCGGATGTCGATGACCGTACTCGGTAGTTCCAATTTGAACAACTAAATACTGTCCGTGCCCGATTCGACTACGGACTGTGGTTCAGCCGGGCTCCGTGCGGACGCGAGGGCGCTGGTGGATCGTACGGTCCGCGAGGCGTGGGGGTTTCAGCATGTGGATGCGTCGGGAGCCGGACCGTGGACACTGCGAGGATTCCCCCGTTTCCTGGGCACGGGAATGCCTCGCGCACGAGCACCGACGACCACGGAAGGTCCTGATCAGATGCCCACAACCCCTCCCGCCGCCACCTCCCCGACCTCCTTCGACGCCGAGCAGCGCGTGATCGAGGCGCTCTACGCGGACGTGGTCCGCCGGAACAGGGGTGAGACGGAGTTCCACCAGGCGGTCCACGAGGTCCTGGAGACCCTCGGGCCGGTGCTCGCCCGCCGCCCCGAGTTCGTCGACGCCCGGATCATCGAGCGGATCTGCGAGCCCGAGCGGCAGCTCATGTTCCGGGTGCCGTGGACGGACGACTCCGGCGACATCCACGTGAACCGCGGCTTCCGGGTGGAGTTCAGCAGCGTCCTCGGCCCGTACAAGGGCGGGCTGCGCTTCCACCCCTCGGTGAACCTCGGCATCGTCAAGTTCCTCGGCTTCGAGCAGATCTTCAAGAACGCGCTCACCGGGCTGTCGATCGGCGGCGGCAAGGGCGGCTCCGACTTCGACCCCAAGGGCCGCTCGGACGCCGAGGTCATGCGGTTCTGCCAGTCCTTCATGACCGAGCTGTACCGCCACCTCGGCGAGCACACCGATGTCCCCGCCGGGGACATCGGCGTCGGCGGCCGGGAGATCGGCTACCTGTTCGGCCAGTACAAGCGGATCACCAACCGCTACGAGAGCGGCGTGCTCACCGGCAAGGGCCTCGGCTGGGGCGGCGCGCAGGCCAGGACCGAGGCGACCGGCTACGGCTGCGTGCTGTTCACCGCCGAGATGCTGCACAGCCGCGGCGAGAGCCTGGACGGGCGCCGGGTCGTCGTCTCCGGCTCCGGCAACGTCGCCATCTACGCGATCGAGAAGGCGCAGCAGCTCGGCGCGACCGTGCTCACCTGCTCCGACTCCACCGGCTACGTGGTGGACGAGAAGGGCATCGACCTCGCGCTCCTCAAGGAGGTCAAGGAGGTCCGGCGCGGCCGGGTCGCCGACTACGCCGAACTGCGCGGCAGCCACGTCCGGTTCGTCGAGGGCCCTGGCGTGTGGAGCGTGCCCTGCGACGTCGCGCTGCCCTGCGCCACCCAGAACGAGCTGACCGAGACGGACGCGCTGGCCCTGGTGCGGGGCGGGGTGCTGGCGGTCGCCGAGGGGGCCAACATGCCCACCACCCCGGAGGCGGTCCGGGTGTTCCAGGAAGCCGGGGTGGCCTTCGGCCCGGGCAAGGCGGCGAACGCGGGCGGCGTGGCCACCAGCGCCCTGGAGATGCAGCAGAACGCCTCGCGCGACTCCTGGACCTTCGCCCGCACCGAGGAGCGGCTGGCCGGGATCATGAAGCACATCCACGACTCCTGCTTCACCACCGCCGAGCGCTACGGACACCCGGGCGACTACGTGGTGGGCGCGAACATCGCCGGCTTCGAGCTGGTCGGGGACGCGATGCTGGCCCAGGGCCTGATCTGAGCCCTGCCGCCCGGCGCCGACGCCCCTCCGCCCGGCGCCCGCGGCCCTCCGCTTGGCGCCGACGGCGCGACTCGCCGTCACCCGGCGATCGGTACCCGACCGGAGCGGGCACCGATTGTCGGGTGCGGCAGGGTGGGTCCTTCCTACGGTGGTGATCAGTAAGGGAAGGACGGGGTCGGAGTGCTGGAACACCTGAACCGGGCGATGGAGCACATCGAACGGAACCTGGACCAGGAGGTCGAGGTCGCCGAGCTGGCCCGAATCGCGATGACGTCGGAGTACCACTTCCGACGGTTGTTCTCGATGCTCTCCGGGATGCCGCTGTCGGACTACGTCCGGCGCCGGCGGTTGACCGTCGCCGGGGCCGAAGTCCTCGGCGGGGAGCGGACGTTGCTGGAGGTCGCGATCCGGTACGGCTACACCTCGGGGGAGGCGTTCGCCCGGGCGTTCCGGGCGATGCACGGGGTCGGGCCCGGTGAGGCCCGGCGCGAGGGCGCGGTGCTCAAGTCCCAGCCCCGGATGTCCTTCCGACTCGTCGTGGAGGGAAGCAGCAGTATGGAATACCGGATCATCGAGCAGCCGGACTTCCGGATCATCGGTCGGCGGGCGCGGGTCCCGCTGGTGCACGAGGGCGTGAACCCGGCCATCGCCTCGTTCATCAAGGGGCTCGGCCAGGAGACCGTCGACCGGATCTCGGCGCTCTCGGGCCGCGAGCCGGAAGGCATCCTCTCGGTCACCGAGTTCTTCTCGGAGAGCCGCGAAGAGGGTGTCGAACTCGACTACTACCACGCGGTGGTGGCGGACGCGGACACCGTCGTCCCGGACGGCCTGGACGTTCGGGAGGTGCCGCCGGGCACCTGGGCGGCCTTCTCCAACACCGGGACCTTCCCGAAGGCCCTCCAGGAGATGTGGCGGGACGTCTTCACGCAGTGGTTCCCGTCCAACCCGTACGAGTTCCGGCCGGGGCCGGAGATCCTGCGCACCCGGTTCCTGTCGGACGGCCAGGCGGAGGCCCAGCTGTGGATTCCGGTGGCGCGGGCGCTGCGCTGACGGACGGCCGCTGATAGCTGACAGCTGACAACTAACAGATGACAGATGACAGATAACAGATTTCGAAATCTGTTATCTGTCATCTGTTTTTTGTTCGCCCACAGCGCCCACTGCCGCCGCCCACTGCCGCCGCCCGCCGCCCCGCCCGCCGCCCCGCCCGCCCCCGTTCGGCCCAGCAGCGCCCGCACCCGTCCTCCCCCGCCCGCATGCTGGGGCGGGGGGAGGACGGGGGATCGCAACCGCTACCCGAGGAGTGGGATCACCGATGGCCAAGGCATTCGGCTTCGTCGACTACGGCGGGCCGGAGACACAGGAGTTCCTGGACCGCCCGGTGCTGGAGCCCGGCCCCGGGCAGCTGGCGATCGCGGTCGGCGCGGCCGGGGTGAACCCGGTGGACTGGAAGATCCGCACGGGCATGCTCGGCCGGGAGCGCGAACTCCCCGCCGTCATGGGCCAGGAGGCCTCGGGCGTGGTCCTGCAAGTCGGCCCCGGGGTCACCGGATTCACCCCGGGCGATGAGGTGTTCGGCCTCGCGGCCGCCGGTGCCTACGCCGAACAGACACTGATGCGCGCCGAGTTGAGCGCGCTCAAGCCCGAGGGCGTCGGCTTCGACCAGGCGGCCGTCCTGCCCGTGTCGGCGGCCACCGCGGACGACGCCGTCCGTGACCTCGGCCTCGGCGCCGGCCGGACGCTGCTGATCCTCGGCATCGCCGGCGGTGTCGGCAGCGCGGCCGCCCAGATCGCCCGCAGTCGCGGCCTGATCGTCCTCGGCACCGCGAGCGACGCCAACCGTGCGTACGTGGAGTCCCTCGGCGCGGTGCCCGTCCGCTACGGCGACGGCGTCGCCGAACGGATCGCGGCCGCGGCGCCCGACGGCGTCGACGGCATCCTCGACCTGGTCGGCGGCGACGCCCTGCGGGCCGCCGCCCCCGTGCGCAAGGACCGTACGGAGCTGGTCAGCACCGCCGACCCGGCCACCGTGGCCGAACTCGGCGGCCGCTACATCACCCGCTCGACGACGTCCGAGACCCTGTCCGCGCTGGCGGCCCTGGTCGCCGCCGGTGAGCTGGACCCGAACATCACCGGCCGCTACCCGCTGGCCCGGGCCGCCGAGGCGATCGCCTTCGTCGAATCCGGCCATGCCCGCGGCAAGGTGGTGCTCGAAGTCGCGTGACACAAAGCAAGAGTGACGATCAGTCAACAAGGGCCGAGAGATCGAGAACCGAGAGAAGAAGTCGAGAGAAGAAGCCATGAAGCAGAACTCCGTGACCATCGGCGGCCCCTGCTGGGTCGAGCTGGGCACCTCCGACCCGGCCGCCGCCAGCACCTTCTACGGTGAGTTGTTCGGCTGGCGGGCCGAGGCCGATGTGCGCCCCGAGGCCAGCGGCTACACCCAGATGTTCCTCGGCGACGCCACGGCGGCCGCCGTCAGCCCGCGGTTCGCGCCGCAGCAGCCCATCGCCTGGTCGACCTGCTTCGCGGTCACCGACACCGACGCCACCGTCGCGAAGGTCGAGAACGCCGGCGGCAAGGTCCTGAAGGAGCCCACCGACGTGTCCGACCTCGGCCGCTTCGCGGTGGTCGGGGACAGCTCCGGTGCGGTGTTCCTGCTCTGGCAGGCCCGCGCGTTCGCGGGCGCCGAGGTGTTCAACGAGCCGGGCTCGCTCGGCTGGGTGGAACTGCTCACCCGCGACCCGGCCGGTGCGACCGCCTTCTACCCGGCGGTCTTCGGCTGGTCCGTCAGCCCGTCCGAGCAGTACACCCAGTGGGGCCTGGACGGCGCCGACTTCGGCGGCATGCTGGTGATGGACGACCGCTTCCCGCCGCAGGTGCCGCCGCACTGGCTGCCGTACTTCTCGGTCGCGGACGTCGACAACACCGTCGCCCGGGCGAGCGGCCTCGGCGCGGACGTGCTGATGGGGGCCACCGACGTGCCGGACGGCCCCCGGATCGCCGTGCTGCGCGACCCGCAGGGCGCGTCGTTCGGCGTCTACCTGGCCGGCACCGAGGGCTGACCCCCCGAAGGCCGCGTCCCTGCCCGCGCCGCTGCCCACGTCCCTGCCGAGGACCCCGCCGTCCTCCCGTCGGGCGCAGTCTCCGCCCTCACACCGGACGCCGACTGCGGCTGGAGCGCCACGCCGCCGCCGTCGCGCCCGCGGTGACGAGCAGCGCGCCGATCGGCACCACGTCGCCGATCCGGTCGTACCAGGTCAGCGCCCCGGGCTCGGTGAGCGGCAGCCGGACGGTCAGCGCGCCGGTGCCGTCGGTACCGAGCCGGGCGAGCTCGCGGCCCTGCGCGTCGAAGGCCGCCGACACCCCGGTCAGCGAGGCCTGCACGGCCGGCCGGCCGGTCTCGGCGGCCCGGATCGCCGCCAGCGAGACGTGCTGCTCGGGTGCCCAGGTGTGCTGGAAGGTCGAGGTGGAGGACTGGTAGACCAGCACCCGGGCGCCGTCCCGCGCGGCGGTGCGGGCCAGGTCGGGGAAGGCCGACTCGAAGCAGATCAGCGCGCCGACCGGCAGCGGTCCGCCCGCCCGGTCGGTGGCCGGCAGGACGTGGAAGACGGTGCCGGGCGCCCGGTTCTCGCCGGCCGCCCGGCTGACGCCGGCGATCCAGCCGAGCACCGGCCGCAGCGGGATGTACTCGCCGAAGGGCACCAGCCGGATCTTGCGGTAGCGATCCAGCACGCCCGCGGGGGAGACCAGCACCGCGTCCTTGGAGATCCGCCCGTCCGCCTTGCGGGCGTCCTCCCCGGCGATGATCTGCGCCCCGGTGGCGGTGGAGAGTTGGCGTAGCCGGTCGAGCGCGGCCGGGTCGCGGTCGAGGTCGGCGGTGGTGCTGCTCTCGCCCCAGACGACCAGGTCCACCGGCTGCCCGCCGAGCGCGGCGGTGGCCTGGGCGCTGGCCTCGAACCGGGCCTGCGGGTCGTCCACGATGCCGGGCTGGACCAGCGCGACGGTGACCGCCCCGGCCGGGGCGGGGGCGTCGCGCAGGGCGAACAGCAGCGGTCCGGCGGCCAGGACCAGGACGGTGGTCAGCGCCGCGAGGGCGCGCGGCCGCCGGTGCACGGCGGTCAGGACGATCAGCACCCCGGTGTTGGCGGCCGCAACGGCCGCGCTGACCAGCCAGATCCCGCCGGTCGAGGCGAGCCCGAGGATCGTCGGGTGCTGCCACTGGGTGGCGCCGAGCAGTGCCCACGGCCCGCCGAGGGCGTCCCAGGAGCGCGCGTACTCGGTGGTCACCCAGACCGCCGGGACGACGAGCAGCGCGAGCAGCGCCCGACGGTCGGTCAGCGGTGGGTGCAGCAGCCGGTGGACGGCGTACCCGAAGCCGCCCTGGAGCGCCCCGAACAGCACGGCGAGCACCGGTAGCCCCGGCCCGATGGACGGGACCAGCCAGTACATCGCGGTCAGGATGAAGCCCGCCCCGAACCACCACCCGCGCACCGCCGCCTCCCGCCCGCCGGGCGCGCGCTGCATCAGCAGCATCCCGGGGACGAGCGCGACCCACGCCAGCCAGGCCTGCCCCGGCGCCGGGAAGGCGAGCACCGGTACCGCCCCGGCGGCCAGGGCGCCGAACCGCGCGCGGTAGCGGTGCGGGCGCGCCTGCGGGTGGCCGCCGTGTCCGGACTGCCCGCCGTATTCGGAGTGCCCGGGAGGTTCAGGGTGCCGGGGGTGCCCGGGATGCGAGGAGTGCTCGGGGTGCCCGGGATGCGGGGAGTGCTCAGGGTGCTCGCGGTGCTCGGAGTGCTCCCGGTGCGGCGTGCGCCGGGCGGGGCTGGTGAGGGCGAGGCGGCGGGGCATGCCCCGTATTGTCCGCTCGGACGGACTGCGCCACCAGTGTTCCTGTCACCCGAATGGACTACGGGAACACTGGTGGCCACCCCCGTGGCTCAGCCCTCGTCGCCCTCCAGGTCCCCCTCGGTCTCCAGGAACGCGGCCTGCAACTGCGCGATCAGCTCCGGGTCGGGCTGCTCCCACAGCCCGCGGCTGGCCGCCTCCAGCAGCCGCTCGCTGATCCCGTGCAGCGCCCACGGGTTGGCGCCGGTCAGGAACTCCCGGTTGACGGGGTCGAGCACGTACTCCTGGGTGAGCTTCTCGTACATCCAGTCCGCGACCACGCCCGTCGTGGCGTCGTAGCCGAACAGGTAGTCCACCGTCGCGGCCATCTCGAACGCGCCCTTGTACCCGTGCCGGCGCATCGCCTCGATCCAGCGCGGGTTGACCACCCGGGCGCGGAAGACGCGGGCGGCCTCCTCGGTCAGCGTCCGGGTGCGGACCGTCTCCGGGCGGGTCGAGTCGCCGATGTAGGCGGTCGGCGCCTTGCCGGTGAGCGCCCGGACGGTGGCCACCATGCCGCCGTGGTACTGGAAGTAGTCGTCCGAGTCGGCGATGTCGTGCTCGCGGGTGTCGGTGTTCTTCGCGGCGACGGTGATCCGCTTGTACGCGGTCTCCATCTCCTCGCGGGCCGGCCGCCCGTCCAGTCCGCGCCCGTAGGCGTAGCCGCCCCAGACCGTGTACACCTCGGCCAGGTCGGCGTCGGTGCGCCAGTCCCGGCTGTCGATCAGCTGGAGCAGGCCCGCGCCGTAGGTGCCCGGGCGGGAGCCGAAGACGCGGACGGTGGCCTTGCGCTCGTCGCCGTGCACCGCGAGGTCGGCCTGGACGTGGGCGCGTACGAAGTTCTGCTCCGCGGGCTCCTCCTGGGCGGCGGCCAGGCGCACCGCGTCGTCGAGCAGGGCGACCACGTGCGGGAAGGCGTCGCGGAAGAAGCCGGAGATGCGCAGCGTCACGTCGATGCGCGGGCGGCCCAGCTCGGCGAGGGTGATCGGCTCCAGGCCGGTGACCCGGCGCGAGGCGTCGTCCCAGACCGGGCGGACGCCGAGCAGGGCGAAGGCCTCGGCGATGTCGTCGCCGGCGGTGCGCATCGCGCTGGTGCCCCACAGCGACAGCCCGACCGAGGGCGGGTAGGCGCCGTCGTTGTCGGCGGTGTACCGCTCGACCAGCGAGGCGGCGAGCGCCTGGCCGGTCTCCCAGGCGAGCTTGCTCGGGACGGCCTTCGGGTCGACGGAGTAGAAGTTGCGGCCGGTCGGCAGCACGTTGACCAGGCCGCGCAGCGGCGAGCCGGACGGCCCGGCCGGGACGAAGCCGCCGCGCAGCGCGTGCAGCACGGCGTCCAGCTCGTCGGTGGTGGCGGCCAGCCGCGGCACCACCTGGGTGGCGGCGAAGGTCAGCACGTCGTGGACGGCCTCCGGCAGCCCGGCGGCGACCTTCTCCACCGCCTCGACCGCCCAGTCCTGCGCCTCCATGGCCTCGACCAGGGCGCGGGCCTGGGCCTCGGCGGCGTCGGTGGCCCCGAGGGTGAGCGCGGCCTCGTCCAGCCCGAGCGCCTCGCGCAGGCCCGGCAGCGCGCTGACGCCGCCCCAGATCTGGCGGGCGCGCAGGATGGCGAGCACGATGTTGACCCGGTCGGTGCCGGCCGGCGCCTGTCCGAGGACGTGCAGGCCGTCGCGGATCTGGGCGTCCTTGATCTCGCACAGCCAGCCGTCGACGTGCAGCAGGAAGTCGTCGAAGCCGTCGTCCTCGGGGCGCTCGTCCAGACCGAGGTCGTGGTCCAGCTTGGCGGCCTGGATGAGGGTCCAGATCTGCGCGCGGATCGCGGGCAGCTTGGCCGGGTCCATCGCGGCGATGTTGGAGTGCTCGTCCAGCAGCTGCTCCAGGCGGGCGATGTCGCCGTAGGAGTCGGCGCGGGCCATCGGCGGGACGAGGTGGTCGACCAGGGTGGCGTGGGCGCGGCGCTTGGCCTGGGTGCCCTCGCCCGGGTCGTTGACCAGGAACGGGTAGATCAGCGGCAGATCGCCCAGGACGGCGTCCGGACCGCACTCGGCGGACAGCGCGGCGGTCTTGCCGGGCAGCCACTCCAGGTTGCCGTGCTTGCCGAGGTGGATGACGGCGTGCGCGCCGAAGCCGCCGTCGGCCTGCGCGGCCTCGATCCAGCGGTAGGCGGCCAGGTAGTGGTGGCTCGGCGGCAGGTCGGGGTCGTGGTAGATGGCGACGGGGTTCTCGCCGAAACCGCGCGGCGGCTGGATCAGGACGAGCAGGTTCCCGGAGCGGATCGCGGCCAGCACGATGTCGCCGTCCGGGTTCTGCGAGCGGTCGACGTACAGCTCGCCGGGGGCCGGGCCCCAGTGCTCCTCGACCTGCTCGCGCAGCCCCTGGGGGAGCGTGGCGTACCAGCGGCGGTAGTCGGCGGCGGGGATGCGCACCGGGTTGCGGGCCAGCTGGTCCTCGGTGAGCCAGTCCTGGTCGTAGCCGCCGGCCGCGATCAGGGCGTGGATCAGGGCGTCGCCCTCGTGGGAGGCGTCGAGGGAGGAGTCCTGGGACGCGTCGTGGGAGCCGTCGGGCGAGGCGTCGCGGGAGCCGGCGTGGCCGTCCCCGTTCGTTCCGTCCAGCCCGGGGAGGTCCGAACCCAGGTCCATGCCCTCCGCGCGCAGCCGGTTCAGCAGGCGGATCGCGCTGGCCGGGGTGTCCAGGCCGACGGCGTTGCCGACCCGGGCGTGCTTGGTCGGGTAGGCGGACAGCACGAGCGCCAGGCGGCGCTCGGCGGCCGGGATGTGCCGCAGCCGGGCGTGCTTGACGGCGGTGCCGGCCACCCGGGCGGCGCGCTCCGGGTCGGCGGCGTAGACGGTGAGGCCGTCCTCGTCCAGCTCCTTGAAGGAGAACGGGACGCTGATCAGCCGGCCGTCGAACTCCGGCACCGCGATCTGGGTGGCGGTGTCCAGCGGGGACAGGCCGTCGTCGCTGGCCTCCCACTGGGCGCGCGACCAGGTGAGGCAGAGCGCCTGGAGGATCGGCCGGTCCAGGGCGGCGAGCGCGCCCGCGTCCCAGGCCTCCTCGTCGCCGCCGGCCTGCGCGTCGGCCGGGCGGGTGCCGCCGGCGGCGAGCACGGTGGTGACGAGCGTGTCGGCCTCGCCGAGCGCGGCCAGCAGCTCGGGCTCGGCGCCGCGCAGCGAGGCGCAGTAGTAGGCCCTGGCCTGCGCACCCTGGTCCTCGATCGCCCGGCAGAGCGTCTCGACGAAGGCGGTGTTGCCGCTCATGTGGTGGGCGCGGTAGTAGAGCACCGCGACCGTCGGGCCGTCCTGCGTACGGGCTTCGCGCTCCAGCGGCCCCCAGGCCGGGGCGGAGGCGGGCGGGGCGAAGCCGTGGCCGGTCAGCAGCACGGTGTCGGAGAGGAAGGCGGCCAGCTCGGCGAGGTTGGCGGCGCCGCCGTGCGCGAGGTAGGCGTGCGCCTCGGCGGCGATGCCGGCCGGGACGGTGGACAGCTCCATCAGCTGGGCGTCGGGGGCCTGTTCACCGGTCAGCACGATCACCGGGCGGGGGCCGGCCAACAGCGTGTCCAGGCCCTCCTGCCAGGCGCGGCGACCGCCGAGCAGGCGGACCACGACGAGGTCGGTGCCCTCCAGCAGCGCGGGCAGGTCCTCGGGGGTGAGCCGGGCCGGGTTGCCGAGCCGGTAGCGGACCGGGCCCTCGGCGGCGCGGGCACTGAGCAGGTCGGTGTCGGACGTCGACAGCAGCAGGATCATGCGAAGGCCCTCCCGGCCTCGGAGCCGCCCCGAGCCGAAGGGCGCGCCGGCGTGGAAAGTGACGAGTGACGAGCGACGGACGAAAGCGCGTGGCATGCGACGGACGAAGGCACGTGGCATGCGGCGGACGAAAGCGAGCGACGGCGCGTGACCGGCGACCGAAGGAGCGCCGAGGCGTCGGCGAAGCGCCCGGAGTCGGGCGGGCGTGAGGTGCCCGGGGACCCGGGCGTGGGCATGCGGCAGCGCATTGCTCTTCGAGCCTTCCTCGGGGTCCGCGCCCCGGGCCGGTGGAGGACGGCAGGAGTTCCTGGCTCCCGCGGCCGTCCGGTCTCCCGGTGAACCGCGGTCACAGTGGCGGGACCGCACCGGGCTTGCACCGGTTTCCTCCCCTGCGCCGTCGCTGGCGTGCGGACGGTCCGCGGGGACCGTCCGCCAGCATCGTACGGGGTGCGGCTGACCTGGGGGAGGGTGATCCCGGGGAGGCCGCCCGGAGCGCCCGGGGTGTGAGGCGACGGACAAAGGCAACCGATCGGATCATCTGTATGCTCGCGGCCATGCCACCGACACCCGACGCCACCGCGCCGGGCGCCGCGGTGCCCGACCGGGGGCGCGCGGACGCCTGCCCAGGGGCCCTTCGTCTACATCCGGCCGACGACGGCGCCCTGGCCCGGGTCCGGCTGCCCGGCGGTCTGCTGACGGTCCGTCAGGCACTGGCACTGGCCGACGCCGCCGAGGCGCTCGGCGACGGCGAACTGGAGACCACCTCCCGCGGCAACGTCCAACTCCGCGGCCTGGCTTCGCACTGCGGGGCCGAACTCGCCGAACGGCTGCGCGCCGTCGGCCTGCTGCCCTCGGACACGCACGAACGGGTCCGCAACATCGTGGCCTCCCCGCTCGCCGGGCTCGACGGACACGGCTTCGCCGACGTGCAGGCCTGGGTGCGGGAGCTGGACGCGCGGCTGTGCGCGAGCGACTGGGCGGCCGGGCTCTCCGGCAAGTTCCTGTTCGCGCTGGACGACGGGCGGGGCGACGTCGCCGCGTTCGACGCCGATGTGACATTGATCGCAGGCCCGGACGGGTCGGCGCTGCTGCGCCTCGGACGGGCCGCCCACGGGCGTCCGGTGCCGGCGGGGCAGGAGGTGACGGCCGTGCTCGACGCGGCCCGGACCTTCCTGGACGTGCTGCGCGAGAGCGGGCGCAAGGCCTGGCACCTGCGCGAGGTCCCCGAGCTGCTGCCGGCCGGGCCCGTGCCGGTGCCCGCCCTCGCCGGGGCCGCGCCCGCGGTCGGCGTGGTCCGCACGGCCGGCTCGTTCCCCGAGGTCGCGGGCGGGCTGTCGGTGGGCATGCGCTTCGGCCGGGCCGGCGCCGCGCAGTGGCGGGAACTCGCGGGCGCCTGCGCCGGGGAGATCCGGCTGACGCCCTGGCGCGGCGCGGTGCTGCCGGGGGCGCCGGCCGACCGGCTGCCCGCGCTGGCGGCGGCCAGGTTCCGGACCGCGCCCGACTCGCCCTGGGAGCGGGCCACCGCCTGCACCGGACTGCCGGGGTGCGCCAAGTCGCGGGCCGACGTCCGGGCCGACGCGGCGCGGGCGCTCGATGCGGCAGCTGCCACCGGGAGCCCGCCGGTCGGCGGCCTTCCGGTTACCGGCTTTCCGGCTACCGGCCTTCCGACTGCGGGCCTTCCGATGGCCGGCCTCCCGACCGCCGGTCTCCCGGTGCACTGGTCGGGGTGTGAACGACGCTGCGGTCATCCGGCCGGGCGGTGGGTGGACGTGCTCGCCACCGGGCAGGGCTACCGGGTGACGGTGAACGGTCCGGCGGCCGCCGGGGCGGCCGTGGACGTGACGAACGAGGAGATGGCCGAGGCGGTCGCCGAGGCCAGGAGGACCACGAAGTGATCGAGTACGAGAAGGACGGCGCGTCCATCTACCGCCAGTCCTTTGCCACCATCCGTGCGGAGGCCGACCTGGCCGCCCTCCCGGCGGACGTCTCCCAGGTCGCGGTGCGGATGATCCACGCCTGCGGGATGGTCGACCTGGTCGAGGACCTGGTGTACTCACCGGGCGTGGTCGCCTCCGCGCGCGAGGCGCTGCGGGCCGGGGCGCCGATCCTGTGCGACGTGAACATGGTGGCGAGCGGCGTCACCCGCAAGCGGCTGCCCGCCGACAACGAGGTCGTGTGCACCCTCACCGACCCGTCCGTGCCGGAGCTCGCCCGGAAGATGGGCAACACCCGCAGCGCCGCCGCCATGGAACTGTGGCTGCCCCGGCTGGAAGGCGCGGTGGTGGCCGTCGGCAACGCGCCGACCTCGCTGTTCCGGCTGCTGGAGATGATCGAGGCCGGTGCGCCGCGCCCGGCCGCGGTGATCGGCGTCCCGGTCGGCTTCATCGGCGCCGCCGAGTCCAAGCAGGCCCTGGCCGAGCACCCGTCCGGCTTGGAGCACCTGGTGGTGCGCGGCCGGCGCGGCGGCAGCGCGATCGCCGCCGCCGCCGTCAACGCGATTGCGAGCGAAGAAGAGTGACGGATCGTCAGATCTCTGGTGTCGGACGGCTCTACGGGGTCGGGCTCGGCCCCGGCGACCCGTCGCTGGTGACCGTCCGGGCGGCCGAACTCATCGGCAAGGCCGACGTGGTGGCCTACCACAGCGCCCGGCACGGCCGGTCCATCGCGCGCTCGATCGCCGAGCGCTATCTGACGGGTGGTCAGATCGAGGAGAAGCTGGTCTACCCGATCACGGTCGAGACCACCGACCACCCGGGCGGCTACCGGGGCGCGCTGGACGACTTCTACGAGGAGGCCGCCGCCCGGCTGGCCGCCCACCTGGACGCCGGCCGCGATGTCGTGGTCCTCGCCGAGGGCGACCCGCTGTTCTACGGCTCGTACCAGCACATGCACAAGCGGCTCGCGCACCGCTACCCGACCGAGGTGGTGCCGGGCGTGACCTCCGTCAGCGCCGCGGCCGCCCGGCTCGGCCAGCCGCTGACCGAGGCCGAGGAGACGCTCACCGTCATCCCGGGCACGCTGCCCGAGGAGGAGCTGACGGCGCGGATCGCCGCCGCCGACTCAGCCGTGATCATGAAGCTGGGGCGCACCTTCCCGGCCGTCCGGCGGGCGCTGGAGCGGGCCGGCCGGCTCGACGACGCGCAGTACGTCGAGCGCGCGTTCATGGACGGGGAGCGCATCCTGCCGCTCGCGGAGGTCGAGGGCGAGACCGTCCCGTACTTCTCGGTCGCGGTGCTGCCGAGCAAGGTCGCGCCGCTGGAGCCGGTGGAGCGGCGGACGGACGGCGCGGGCGCGGTGGCCGTCATCGGCACCGGTCCGGCCGGGCCGCTCTGGCTCACCCCCGAGGCGCGCGGCGTCCTCGCCGAGGCGACCGACCTGGTCGGCTACACCACCTACCTGGACCGGGTGCCCGAGCGGCCGGGGCAGCGGCGGCACGGCTCGGACAACAAGGTCGAGTCGGAGCGCGCCGAGTACGCCCTCGAACTGGCCCGCCGCGGGCACAAGGTCGCGGTGGTGTCCTCGGGTGACCCGGGCGTCTTCGCGATGGCCACCGCCGTCCTGGAGGTCGCCTGCGAGGAGGCCTACCGGGACGTCCCGGTGCGGATCGTCCCGGGGATGACCGCGGCGCACGCGGCCGCCTCCCGGGCCGGCGCCCCGCTCGGGCACGACTATGCGGTGGTGTCGCTGTCGGACCGGCTCAAGCCCTGGGACGTGGTGGCCCGCAGGCTGCGCGCGGCGGCCGAGGCGGACCTGGTGCTCGCGCTCTACAACCCGGGCTCGAAGTCGCGCACCACGCAGGTCGCCCTCGCCCGGGACCTGCTGCTGGAGTACCGCGCGCCCGAGACGCCGGTGGTGATGGCGCGTGACGTCGGCGGGCCGACCGAGCGCGTGCGGATCGTCCGGCTGGGCGAGCTGGATCCGGCGCTGGTCGACATGCGGACGATCCTGCTGATCGGCTCCTCGCAGACCCAGGCGGTCGAGCGGGGCGGCGGCGTGAAGGTCGTCTGGACGCCGCGGCGGTACCCGGAGGAGTAACGGGCGACGACTGACAGAAAACAGATGACAGCTAACAGATTTCATCATCTGTTAGCTGTCATCTGTTTTCTGTTACTTGTTCGCCGCCCGGCGTCCCCGCCTCCCCGTCACCGGGTCGGCTTGGCGATCACCAGCTCCGTGTTGTGGTCCTCGCCCGCGCCCAGCAGCGCCGCCGGCCGGCCGTTCGGGTCGTTGTACGACAGCTCGCGGTACAGCGCGGCGAGGTTGGCGTCCGAGGTGCTGCCGAAGTCCGTGCCGTACGGTGCGGAGGACTCGATCAGCGTCGTGAACAGGGAGAGCGTGCCGTCCCCGTTGTCCGCGATCTCGATGATGCGCCCGTGCTGCGGGTAGTCGATGTGCGAGGCGGTGTTGATCTCCCAGAACGCCCGCTCCGGCACCGCGTGGCCGTGCGCCGTGACCTTGTTCATGTGGGTGTGGCCGTTCACCCACGCGATCACGTTCGGGTAGCGCTGGAGCAGCGCCACCAGCTCGTTGCCGTCGTGCCGCTTCTCGAAGATGTTGCGCGGGTCGGGCAGCAGGTTGCCCATGGTGGTGCTCGTGTGGTGGCTGAACAGGAGGATCACCTCGTCCGTGCTGCCGCCCGTCACCCTGCGTCCGTCGGTGTCGTACCAGTGCCCGCTGTGCGCCTTCAACTGCTGCTCCAGCCAGCGCAGTTGCGCGGTGCCCAGTGAACCGTCCGCGAATCCGGCCTGGTTGGTGGTGTCCAGGCTGATGCCGAGCACCTTCTCCGAGATGCGGAAGGTGTAGTAGAGCTTGCCGCTGCCCACCATGTCCGAGGTGAAGCCGTGCCCGTACGGGCCGGCGCCGGTGTGCGCCGGGTTCAGGTGGGCCTTGGCGAACTCCTTGAGCGTGAACGGCCGTCGGCGCTCGTCCGGGGTGATCCGGCGCACCGCGTCGCCGCTCGCGAGCAGCTTCGCGAGCAGGAGCGCGGCGCCGGCCGGGTCGCGGCGCAGCGAGTCCATCAGCCGGGCCGCGTCCGCGTCGTTGCAGCCCTCCAGCTTGTACTGGCCGGTGTAGAGGTCGTTCAGCAGCCCGAGGTCCGGCAGCGAACCCTCAAGGCTGTCATCGTGGTTGCCGACCGTCGTGTACCAGGGCGTACGCAGGCCCGGCGCGTCGAACGGCCGGCCAGCGGCGTCGAGGAAGCCCGGTATCTGCGGGAAGCCCTTCGCCTTGTAGCCGTCGTTGTAGGCGAGTTCGGGGTTCCAGTAGGCGGCGTTGCCCGAGTTCTGCACGCCTTCGTAGCGGTTCGGGTCACCGGTGTTCTGGGCGAGCCGGCCGCCGCCCATGACGGTGAGGTACCAGTCGAGTTCGGCCTGCTCGTGGTTGTCGGTGTTGTCGCCGGTGGCCATCACCATGCTGAACGGCATCCCGGTGTAAGGGCCGCCGTTGAGCGCGTTGACCCGCTCGACGAGGGCCGAGACGCCGCGGGCGTTCAGGGCCTCCTGCGGCCGGTACGCGCTGCCGGTGAACCGGGCCAGGTACTCGAATCGCACCGGGGACTCGGTGTCCACCAGGTGCAGGTCGCTGAACTGGACGAAGCTGGCCAGCCCGGTCCGTCGGTCGTCCCGCCCGGTGCCCGGCGCCGCCAGGTCGCCGCGCACCACCAGCGGCCAGCCCGGCCCGGCCGTCAGCCGCTTGTACCCGCCGGTGCCGACGGGCGTGGCCACCTGGTCGAGCGTGGTGCCCGTCGTCTTGACCGCCCGCGCGGCGGTGGCCGTCAGTGCGCGCTCGCGCTCCGCCGCCGAGGCGAACTGCCCGCCGCCCAGCGACAAGGCCGACCAGGCGGCGGCCACCGACGTACCGGTGAGGAACGTACGCCGACTCATCCCTGCCACAAAAACCCCCACATGCTGATGGCCCGGCCGGACAACCCGGCCGCCGGACCCCGTGTCATGAACCCGCCCTCTGGCGGACCGCCAGATTACTCACTGGTAGGAGCGGGGTGCGAGGCCCGTGCGGAGAACTCTTCGGGAACGCGGGGCAGCGGCCGCTCCCCGACTCGGACACCGGGCCGCGGGGCCCCGCTCCACCGCCCCCGGTCGGGGCGCGGCCAGGCGAATGGGGGAAAATCGGTACCGACGGCCGGTGCGGCCGCACCTCAACGGAGCCGGAAGCGAGACGCAGGTGGCCAAAGCGGGAGCCGAAGCGGGAGCCGAGGCGGGGGCCGAAGCGGCGGCCAAGGCTGGAGTCGAAGCCGGGGGCCGGGCCGGCCAGCTGAAGAGCAGCGGCCTGCGGCACGGCTGGACCACGGGCGCCTGCGCCACCGCCGCCACCAAGGCCGCGTACACCGCGCTGCTCACCGGTGAGTTCCCGGACCCGGTGGCCATCACCCTCCCCAAGGGCCAGCAGCCGGCCTTCGCCCTCGCCGCCGAGGAACTCGTCGCCGCGGAACTTGCCCCCAGGGCCGGGGGGCTGGCCGCCGGCGAACTGGCTGCCGGGGAGCGGGCCGCCGGGGGCCGAGCCGCCGTCCCGCCCATGCCGGCGAGCGCCATGGCCGCCGTGGTCAAGGACGCCGGCGACGATCCCGACGTCACCCACGGCGCGCTGATCCGCTCGACGGTGCGGGCCGGCGAGCCCGGCGCCGGCGTGGTGTTCCGGGCCGGCCCGGGGGTGGGGACGGTCACCAAGGCGGGCCTGCCGCTGCCCGTCGGCGAGCCCGCGATCAACCCGGTGCCCCGGCAGATGATCCGCGACGCCGTGGCGGAGGTGGCCGCCGCGCACGGCGGCAGCGGGGACGTGGTGGTCGAGATCTCCGTGGACCACGGCGAGGAGATCGCCCGGTCCACCTGGAATCCACGGCTGGGCATCCTCGGGGGCCTGTCCATCCTCGGGACCACCGGCATCGTCGTCCCCTACTCCTGCTCCGCCTGGATCGACTCCATCCGCCGCGGCGTGGACGTGGCCCGGGCGGCGGGCCGCACCCACGTGGCCGGCTGTACCGGTTCGACCTCCGAGAAGGTCGCCGTCGCCGTGCACGGACTGCCTGAGGACGCGCTGCTCGACATGGGCGACTTCGCGGGCGCCGTCCTCAAGTACCTCAAGCGCCACCCGGTGCCCCGGCTGACGATCGCGGGCGGCTTCGCCAAGCTGTCCAAGCTCGCCGCCGGCCACCTCGACCTGCATTCGGCGCGCTCCCAGGTGGACAAGGGGTACCTGGCCGAACTGGCGCGGCGGGGCGGGGCCGACGGGGCGCTGGCCGAGGCGGTGGCCGCCGCCAACACCGGGTTGGAGGCGGTGCAGTTGTGCCGGGCGGCCGGGGTGCCGCTGGGCGATCTGGTCGCCGAGGCGGCGCGGGCGACGGCGCTCGGCGTGCTGGTCGGCTCGCCGGTGGCGGTGGACGTCATCTGCATCGACCGCGCGGGCACCGTCGTCGGCCGGGCGGAGCCGCTCGGGCCGTGACACTCTCACAGAATCGCGGCAATACCGCCTGGTGATGTGAAGATCTGACGTTCATACGGGGCGAGAAACGGACAAAAGGAGTGTCACGCCCGCCCCTGGTTCTGTCGCCATCTCAACCATGAGATATGGTCTGGCGAGTGACAGGCGACTACCTCACCCGTATCGGCACCCTCATCCGTACCGCCCGCCAGCACCGCGGCTGGTCCCAGGCACAGCTCGGCGAGGCCCTCGGCACCAGCCAGAGCGCGGTCAACCGCATCGAGCAGGGCAAGCAGAACGTCAGCCTTGAGATGATCGCGCGCATCGGCGAAGCCCTCGACAGCGAGATCGTCTCCCTCGGCTACTCCGGCCCGATGCACCTGCGGGTCGCCGGCGGCACCCGACTCTCCGGCGCCATCGACGTCCGCAGCAGCAAGAACGCCTGCGTCGCGATCCTCTGCGCCTCGCTGCTGACCACCGGACGCACCACGCTGCGCAGCGTCGCCCGGATCGAAGAGGTCTACCGCATCCTCGAGGTGCTCACCAGCATCGGCGTCAAGAGCCGCTGGACCAACGACGGCCGCGACCTCGAACTCACCCCGCCCGCCGAGCTCGACCTCGCGGCGATGGACGTCGAGGCGGCCCGCCGCACCCGCAGCGTGCTGATGTTCCTCGGCCCGCTGATGCACCGCGCCAGCCGCTTCGCCATCCCGTACGCGGGTGGCTGCGACCTCGGCACCCGCACCGTCGAGCCGCACCTGACCGCGCTGCGCCGCTTCGGGCTGGAGGTCGCCACCACCGGCGGCGCCTACCACGCCTCGGTCGAGCCGGGCACCCCGCTGGACCGTCCGATCGTGCTGACCGAGCGCGGGGACACCGTCACCGAGAACGCCCTGCTGGCCGCCGCCCGGCACGACGGCGTCAGCGTCATCCGCAACGCCTCGCCCAACTACATGGTCCAGGACCTGTGTTTCTTCCTGGAGAAGCTGGGCGTGCGGATCGAGGGCGTCGGCACCACCACCCTCACCGTCCACGGTGTCCCGGAGATCACCTGCGACGTCGACTACACCCCGGCCGAGGACCCGGTGGAGGCGATGAGCCTGCTCGCCGCCGCCGTCGTCACCTCCTCCGAGCTGACGATCCGCCGGGTGCCGATCGAGTTCCTGGAGATCGAACTCGCGGTGCTGGAGGGGATGGGCCTCGACTACGACCGGACCCCCGAGTACCGGGCCCACAACGGCCACACCCGCCTGGTCGACCTCACCGTGCGCCCGTCCAAGCTGACCGCGCCGATCGACACCATCCACCCGATGCCGTTCCCCGGCATCAACATCGACAACGTGCCGTTCTTCGCGGCCATCGCCGCGGCCGCCCACGGCACCACGATGATCCACGACTGGGTCTACGACAACCGTGCGATCTACCTCACCGAGCTGACCCGCCTCGGCGCCGACGTCAAGCTCCTCGACCCGCACCGCGTCCTGGTCCAGGGCCCCACCCGCTGGCGCGCCGCCGAGATGATGTGCCCGCCGGCCCTGCGCCCCGCGGTCGTCATCCTCCTCGCGATGCTCGCCGCCCAGGGCACCTCCGTCCTGCGCAACGTCTACGTCATCAACCGCGGCTACGAGGACCTCGCCGAGCGCCTCAACTCCATCGGCGCGCAGATCGAGACCTTCCGCGACATCTGATCCGATCCGGATCTGAAGCACGATCAGATGGCCGACCGGCCGCACGCGTTGCGGCCGGTCGGCCCGTGGGGGCGGGGGGGGCTCTTTGGGGTCTGGGGGGTATTCACATCAGACCGGGCCGGCGCCCAAGCCAGTGTTGGTGAC
>NZ_JBHWIO010000013.1:115259-138855 GCF_042732075.1 Kitasatospora sp. NPDC059812 | reverse complement strand
GGCGCGCGGGGCCCGCGGGGCGCGCGGGCCGGGTGCCGCGGGGGCCCGGCGGCGCCCCGCGGGCCCCGCCCCCCGCCGCCGGCGCGGGGGGGGGCCCCCCCCCCGCCGGGGGGCGGGCCGGCGCCGAACGGGTGGTGGCCGGGCGCGGGGTGCGCGGCGGGCGCGCCGGGGGCGGCCGGGGTGCCGTACGGGTCGTGCGGGCCGGCGGCGGGGACGCCGTGGGCCGGGGTGGCGTACGGGTTGGCACCCGGCGGCAGGGCCGGGCTCTCGGCGACGGGTGCGACAGGTGCGACGGGTGCCGCCGGCGCGGCCGGGACCGGCGGGGCGGGCGGCAGGACCGGCGGCGGCGCGTCGATGTAGCCGGTGGCGGCGTCGACCGGGGCGGCCGGCGCGTCGGCGACCGGCGCGGCCGGGGCCTGCGGGGCCGTCTCCGGCGCGGGGACCTTGGTGAAGGCCACGGTGGGCTGGTACCCGCCCTCGGCCGGAACACCATCGGTCGGCGCGCCTTCGGTCGGCGCGGCCTCAGCCGGTGCGGCCTCGGCGGCCGGCGCGGCCGCGGGCTCGGGGACCCGGCCGAAGGCCAGTGTCGGCTGGTGCCCGCCCGAGGCGTGGCCGTCGGAAGCGGGAACAGCCGCCGCCTGGCCGCCCGAGGGCTGCTCCCCCTGCGGCCCGGTGGGCCCAACCTCGCGCTCGGTGCTCACGAACGACCTCCATAGCTGACAGAACCAAGGACCATAGTTTTTCGTACTGCCGATTCGATTGCCGTAAGGACCCCTCTGAATAACTCATAAGAATCCTTAGCCGCCGCCGACAGCCGGGCCGCCGACCAGGCTGTCCTGCGCCGACGACCGAGCCGGCGACCGAGCCGACGAGCAACTCGACGGCCGAACCGACGACCGAACCGGCGACCAGGCCGACGACCGGAGGCTCCCCCACCTCCGCCGGACGTCCCGCGATGCGGGCCGCACACCCCGTGGCCTTGGCGTTCACCCCCGGGCCGGTTAGCCTGTCGCTCACAACTGACACGCGGGAGCTTGGACCGACCAGGCTGAGAGTGCGCTGGTCGACCGTACGCCACGGGATCGTGGGCGGACCGTCGAGGGGGCGCAGACCGCCGGAACCTGTCCGGGTAATGCCGGCGTAGGGAGTATCGGCCATGTCGCCTGCTTCGCCATCCTCTTCTTCGGGCGCGCCCGCGTCCAAGGGTTTCCCCGAACCGTCCCCGACCGCTCACGACGGTGACAGCGATGACAGCGGTCGCACGGGCCCCACCGACACGGCGACCGCCCTCCTGGACCGCCCGGAGCGTGCCGAGGCACCGCTCGTACTGGACACCGAGCCGCCGCGCACGCTGCGCTTCCGGGACCACTTCGCGCTCTGGATGAACCTGGGCGTCAGCCTGATCGGCTTCTCCACCGCCGCGACCGTGCTCGGCGCCAAGGGCAGCGAGCTGTCGCTGGCCGCCGCGGTGACCGCGATCGTGGCCGGCACCGTGGTCGGCACCGCGATGCTCGGCGTGGCCGCGCTGATCGGGGCCCGTACCGGTGCGCCCGCGATGGCGAACCTGCGCGGGCTGTTCGGCACCCGGCTGTCGTACGTCCCGACGGTGCTGAACATCGTCCAGTGCGTCGGCTGGGGCGTGTTCGAGCTGCTGACGATCGCGGCGGGCGCGCAGACCGTCGCCCACACCGACGGCTACCGCTGGCTGTTCGTGCTCCTGGCGGGCGCGCTGACCACCGCGCTGACCATCTGGCCGCTGGGCTCGATCGCGGTGCTGCGCCGCTTCGTGGCCGGTGCGGTCGCCGTCGCGATGGTGTACTTCACCGTCCAGTTGGGCCGCCAGGGGGTGCCCGACCCGGGCGCCGGCAACTGGCACGGCTTCCTGGGCGCCACCGACGCGATGATCGCGGTGTCGATCTCCTTCGTCCCGTTGGCCGCCGACTACACCCGGCACTCGCGCACCGCGCGCTCGGCGTTCTGGGGCAGCTTCTCCGGCTACACGATCGCCCAGGTCTGGTGCTACGTGCTCGGCCTGATGGCCCTGCTGCAGTCCGACGGCGACCCGAACAGGATCTTCGACTCCTTCCTCGGCGTCTGGGCCGGCTGGCTGTTCCTGCTGGTGCTGGTGCTGCGCGAGACGGACCAGTCCTTCGCCAACGTGTACTCGACCGCGATGTCGGTGCAGAACCTGCTGCCGAAGGTGGACCGCCGGGTGCTGACCGGCGGGATCGGCCTGCTGATCACCGTGCTGGCGCTGCAGATCGACAAGTTCACCGACACCTACACCAACTTCCTGGGCCTGATCGGCTCGGTCTTCGTGCCGCTGCTGGCGGTGCTGGCGGTGGACTACTTCTTCGGCGCCGGCCGGTACGGCTGGAACCTCTCCGCCGACGCGCCCTCGCGCCGCCTGATGCTGCTGCCGTGGGTGCTGGGCTTCGCGGTCTACCAGTTCATCGCGCCGACCGCGGTGGCCGGCTGGTGGACGGACTTCTGGACCTCCGCCCAGGACGCCCTGCACTTCACCCCGCAGGAGTGGACGTCGGCCTCGCTGTTCGCCTTCCTGGTGCCGGCCCTGGTCACCTGGGCGCTCACCCCGCTGACCCGCAGGGCGGCGCGGAGCTGACCGACCGGCACCGAAGACGGCCCCGCGGATTGGGGCCGTCTTCGCCTGCGCGTCACTTCCGCCGCCTATCGTGGGGCCCGTGACCAGCACAGACCCGTCCTCGACGGCGGCGCGCACCACGCCGCCCGTCCAGGTGATCGCCCACCGCGGTTCCTCGCACGCCCTGCCCGAGCACACCCTGGCGGCGTACCGGCGCGCGCTCGACGAGGGCGCGGACGCGGTCGAGTGCGACGTCCGGCTGACCGCCGACGGCGAGCTGGTCTGCGTGCACGACCGCCGGATCGGCCGGGTCTCCAACGGCCAGGGCACCGTCTCGGCGATGACGCTGGCCGAGCTGGAGGCGTACGACTTCGGCGCCTGGAAGACCGGCCGCCCCAGCACCGACCCCGAGCTGCGCGGCGTGCTGCGGCTGGAGCGGCTGCTGGAGCTGGTGGTGGACTGCGGCCGCCCGGTGGACCTGGCGATCGAGACCAAGCACCCGGTGCGCTACCGCGGCCGGGTGGAGGCCGAGCTGCTGCGGACGCTCGAACGCTTCAAGATCGGCGCGAGCCGGGAGGGCGAGCGCCCCTCGGCCCGGATCATGAGCTTCTCCTCGGTGGGGCTGGACCGGGTGGCGGCCTCGGCGCCGGAGTACCGGCGGGTGTTCCTGTTCGAACGGACCCTGCCGCTGGTCGGCCGGCTGCGCCCGGGCTCCCCGCTGCCGGGCGGGGCGCGGATCGCCGGGCCGGGCATCGACCTGGTGCGGGCCCGCCCGCAGCTGGTGACGCGGCTGCGCGAGCTGGGGCACGAGGTGCACGTGTGGACCGTGGACGAACCGGCCGACGTGGAACTGTGCCTGGAGCTCGGGGTGTCCGCGATCATCACCAACCGGCCCGCCGAGGTCCTGGCGCAGCTCGGGCGGTGATCCGCCGTCGGGCGGCGGGCCGCCCGCAAATCCACCCGCAAAGCCCGGACACAACCTGATCGTTCTGGTCGGCAGTCAAACCTTCCGGGCCCGTTATTGCCGGAATTCATGCACCGGGGCGACGCAGGGTGAGCACGGAATGACCTCAGGTCCACCCTCGGTCGCAATCGCTTGAAATGTCCTCGCGGGATCGTCCGGCGGTCGTTTCCGACGCATTACCAAGGGGCATCTCTCCCTCGGCATACGCTGAAGGAGGTCCGGGGGTGGCGTTGATGGTGGCGCGTGAAGTGCCGACTTCATCGACCATGGCAGTGCCGCACGGCCCGGCGAGTGTCGGGGTCGCACGGCGCCGACTGCGTCGAGATCTCGGCGACCGGCAGATACCGGAGCCGGTCATTGATGATGCCGTATTGATCCTTTCCGAACTGCTGAGCAACGCCTGTCGGTACGCCCGTCCGCTCGGCCCGCTGCGGGCCCTGGGGCGCGGCGCGCGGGCCGAGGTGGTGGACCAGCTGCTGGTCGGCGTCCCCTCCGGAACGCACCCCGCACCGGGCGGCCGGGAGCGCGAGGAGCACGGGAGCGGAACGGACGGCGGCGTGCTGGTCCGCTGGCAGCTGCACGCCGACGGCGTGCTCACCCTGGAGGTCACCGACGGCGGCGCGACCACCCGGCCGCTGCCCGCCGGCCCCTCGCTGACCTCGCGCGGCGGTCGCGGCCTGAACATCGTCGGCCAGCTGGCCAGCGACTGGGGCGTGCGCGACGCGCCCGGCGAGGTGACGGTCTGGGCGGCGCTGCCCGCCCGGGCCCGGCACGCCCGGCGCACCGGTGGTGACGCCCGCAGCGCCTGAACCGACGCGCGCCCCCCACCCGTCCGCCCGGCGCGTGCCCGCGCGCCGGGGGAACGTCAGTAGGCTGCCCGGAGCAAAGGACCACCGTTCCCGGGAGAGCCGCACCATGGGCAAGAAGGCCGCCAAGAAGGCGCCGCAGCGTCAGTCCACCACCGCCGTCACGGGCGAGGTCCCCGTGGTGGGGGCCCGCGAGAACTGCCCCTGCGGTTCGGGCCGCCGGTACAAGGCCTGTCACGGCCGGGAGGCCTCGCACGCGGTGCAGGAGCTGGTGCACCGCCCGTTCGAGGGCCTGGCGGGCGAGGCCGACTGGGTCGCGCTGCGCGAGCTGGTGCCCGCCGCCACGGTGCCGCTGACGCTGGCCGCCGGGGTGGCCGAGGGCGCCACCGGCGACGTCCCGTCGGTGACCCTGGCCACCGTGCTGCCGCTGGCCTGGCCGGCCCTGCGCCGCCAGGACGGCTCCATCCTGCTCGGCCTGCAGACCCAGTCCTCCTCCGGCGACCTCAGCCGCGACCTCGCGGACGCCCTGGAGCTGGCGCTGGCCACCGAGCCGGGCAACCCGGTGCCGTCCCGCCGGACCGAGGCGGGCGGACGCCGGCTCCAGGACCTGCTGGACGTCAACGCCGCGTTCACGCCCGCCGTGCACACCGGCTTCGAGTTCTGGCTGGAGGACGCCGAGACCGCGACCGGCGAGGTCGCCGCCTCCCTGGAGCGCGCCAACGCCTCGGCCATCCCGACCGAGAAGCTGGCGAGCGCCGACGCCGCCTACTGGTGCGGCACCCCCGACAAGAACCACCTGCGCTGGGTGATGACCGTGCCCGAGGAGCGGCTGCTGGACGCGCTGGCCCGGTTGAGCGCCGCCGACCAGTCCTCGCTCGGCCCGGACACCCGCCTGGTCGGCTCGTTCCGCGCGCACGGCCTGACCGTCCCGGTCTGGGACCTCCCGCTCGCCATGACCGCCGCCGACTGCGAGAAGCCGGCCGCCGAGTTCGCCGAGCGGCTGGCCTCGGTGCTCGCCGACGAGACCCCGTTGACCGCCGAGGAGCGGCGCGCCCGCGCGAACCTGGTGAACCGTCAGGTCACCTTGAACTAAAGCGCCCGGGATCCGGGTGATACGCGTCACATTGTCGCCATGAAGCCGCAATTTCCGGGCGGGCAGGGCCTCTTGGAAATTGGCGCGGGCGCGGATCCTTGTTACTGTCTAAAGAGTCCGGCCGCTGGTGCATCCCCCGTCGCCAGCGGCCGGATCTTTTGTTTTCCGCAGGGCCCCGACGAGCGGCCCGGGAACGGACCGGCGGATCAGTACGCCGAGCGACCGCTGCCCAACCGGACCGTCGCCTCCACCAACTCGCCCAGCAGCGGCCCGACCTGCGGCAGCCACACCCCGCCGTCGGCGTCCGGGCACGGGGCCAGCACCCAGCGCACCCGGCCGGCCGCCCCGCCGGGCGGCAGCGGCAGGAAGCCGTCCACCCCGTGGTAGCGCAACGAGCCTGGCACCCAAGGGAGTTGAGCGAGCATCTCGCCGAGCGCGTCCAGCGAGTACGGGGCCACCAGCAGCGCGTACCGGCCCGGCATCGCCAGCACCGGACCGAGCGGCAGCCGCAGCGCGCCCAGGTAGACCAGCGCCCGGGCGCCGGCCGCCGCCGGCAGGCTGACCGCCGAGACCACCGAACCGGTGGCGGCCAGCACCGGAGCGTCCGGGCTCTGCCGCTCCCACCACCAGCGCACCATCCGGGCGTCCGTGGTGGCGGCCAGCAGCGACGGGTCGTGCGGGTGCGCGCCCGGCACGACGCAGTCCTGGTCGCCGCAGGAGCACTGGCCGCCGCGCAGAACGGCCCCCGGCACCACGGGCCAGCGGTGGTCGACGGCGGCCGTCAGGGCCGCGGCGAGCCGGGCAGGGCGCTGACGTGCGACGTCGTCCTGGACGGGGTGGTGGGGAGTGGCGGGCGGACACGGATCTTTCGGGTTCTCACGCATGGCGCTCGTTCCTTTCCCTGACCGCTCGGTTCGCTCCGGCCCGTCGGCACCGCCGGGACTCGTCACGCGGACCCGCGGTGGCACGGCCCCGGCGGCGCGAAGGGGGGCGGGCGGCATGGCGGGCGGCGTGGCGACGACGTGGATCACGGTGTGGAGCACGACATGAGAAGGGCCGCGCACTGAAACAGCCCCTGGAACGAGAATCCCGTATGCGACCGGATGGACGCCGCCCGGGCGCGCTTGGTTCCACCGTACGAGTGAGAGACTTCCGGCCAGCCCGGGTCCCGGGCGGCGCGGGCATACGATCCGGACGGCCGCCGGGTCCGTCCCCTCCGTTCTGCCCGCTCCCGGTCCCCTCCATGCCTCCCGACCGGACCGGCGCGCGGCCAGGCCGTACGCGCCCCCCGACCGGGTCTCGCGGATGTGGAACAGGCCACCGCGTCGTCCTGGATCTGGACATGCCCCAAATGGCCTGTGTAGAAGTGGTGGCATTGCTGTCGATCAATGACGAGTAGTAGCGAATCGAGGCGAAACGCGCCCTTTGGCCGTCATCGCTCCACACCGGCCGTACCTGGGGGTTCCGCATGGCACGTAGCACGTCAGGAGTGGCGGCATGACCGAGTCCCACCCGTCGTCGTCGACACCCTCCGAGCCGGGCGAGCCCGGCAGCGCCGGCGGGCTGACCGTCCTCGACCCACCGGGCTTCCCCGGCCCCGCCGACGCGCAGGACAGCGCGGCGGACGTCCGCACGGCACCGGCCGCCGGGGTGCAGGACCGTTTGGCCGGACGACTGTCCGATTTCACCAGCCTGCACCGGCACACCGAACAGCTCGCCCGCGCCCGCGGCCTCGCCGCCACCCTGGACACCGTCCTCGCCTCCGGCGCCGCCCTGCTCGGCGCCCGCCGCGGCGTCCTGGTCACCCGGATGCCCGGCGGCAGGCCCGGCCAGCCCGTCGGCCTCGGCCTCGACCGCGCCAGCCTCGGCGCGCTGGAGACCGTCCCGCCCGAGCAGAGCCTGCTCGCCAGGCTGCTGCGCGAACAGGACCGGCCCGAACGGCTGCACTCCCCCGACCTCGCCGAGGACCCGGCCACCGGCGCCCGGCTGCGCGAACTCGCCGCCCAGCTCGGCCTCGGCGGCTGCTACGGCCTGCCGCTCGCCACCGAGGAGGACGGCCCGCTCGCCGCCGCCCTCTGGTTCTACGACGAACCCGCCGAACCCACCGAGCGCCAGCGCGAGCTCGCCCACCGCTACGCCGGGATCGCCGCCCCGCTGCTCGCCAAGCAGCTGGAGGCGGACAAGGTCCGGCGCACCACCGAGGCGCTGCGCCGCGGCCTGCTGCCCGACCGGCTCCCCCAGCCCGCCGGCCTGCGGCTGGCCGCCCGGATCCTCCCGGCCGGCCTGGACCGCTCCTGCGGCAGCGACTGGTACGACGCCATCCCGCTGCCGGACGGCACCGTCGGCCTCACCGTCGGCTCCGTCTCCGGCGACGGCCCCGGCGCGGGCCCCGGCTCCGCCCCCGGCGCGGCCGCCGCGATGGGCAGGATCCGGGCCGCGCTGCGCGCCTACGCCGTCCTGGAGGGCGAGGACCCGGTGTCCGTCCTCGGCGACCTGGAACTGCTGCTCAAGACCACCGAGCCGGCCCGCACCGCCACCGCCGTCTACGCCTGGGTGGAACCCGAGGAGCGCCGGATCACTCTGGCCGGCGCCGGCCACTGCCCGCCCGTCCTGGTCGGCCGGCACGGCGCCGAGTTCGTGGAGACCTCGCTCTCCGCCCCGCTCGGCATGCTGGCCTGCTGGGAGGCCCCCGGCGTCGAGCTCACCGCCGACCGCGGCGACACCCTGCTGCTCTACACCGAGGGGCTGGCCCGCCGCTGCGGCCCGACCCTGCACGCCGGCCAGGCCAACCTGCGCCGGGCCGCCGCCGACGCCCCGCGCGACGTGCGGATCGACCCGGACCGGCTCTGCGCCCACCTGCTGGCCGTCTGCCCCGACCCCGAGCCCGGACCGGCCACCGACGACCTGCTGCTGCTCGCGGCCCGCTTCGAATAGCCGCCCCGAACAGTCGTCCCGACCCCGAACGGGCGAGCGGCCGGGCGTCCGTACCATGGACGCACGGCCGCCCGCGCGTGTCGCGATCCGACACTCCCCCGAGGGGCGGCGGTACCACCCCAAGGAGGCGTTACACGTGACCGAGGACCGCACGCCCGCAGTGGCCGAGAACCCCGAAGCCGACGGCGGCGACGAGCCGCAGCAGTTCAAGGGCCGCAAGAACGGCCTGTACGGCGAGGTCTCCGACGAGCTGGCCGCCTCGATGAAGACCGGCTGGGCCGACACCGACCTGCACGGCCTCGTCCCGGTCGCCCAGGCCCCGTACGCGGCCGAGCGTCGCGCCCGGCTCTCCGCCGCCTACCCCGGCGAGCGGCTGGTCGTCCCGGCCGGCAACCTGCGGGTGCGCTCCAACGACACCGACTACAGCTTCCGCGCCTCCAGCGAGTACGTGCACCTCACCGGCGACCAGACCGAGGACGCCGTGCTCGTCGCCGAGCCCACCGGCGACGCCGGCCACGAGTTCGCCCTCTACCTGCTGCCCCGCTCCGACCGCGAGAACGGCGAGTTCTGGCTGGACGGCTACGGCGAGCTGTGGGTCGGCCGCCGCAACAGCCTGGGCGAGCAGGAGCAGCTGCTCGGCCTGCCGGCGCGCGACGTGCGCAAGGCCGCCGAGGAACTGGCCGGGCGCGCCAAGGACTCCGCGGTGCCCACCCGGATCGTCCGCGGCTACGACGCCGGCCTGGAGGACACCCTGGCCGACGTGCTGGACGCCGACCGGGACGCCGAATTCAAGGAGTTCCTGAGCGGCCTGCGGCTGGTCAAGGACGAGTGGGAGGTCGGCGAGCTGCGCGCCGCCTGCGACGCCACCGTCAAGGGCTTCACCGATGTGGTCCGCGAGCTCGGCCAGGCCGTCGCCACCTCCGAGCGCTGGATCGAGGGCACCTTCTGGCGCCGCGCCCGGGTCGATGGCAACGACGTCGGCTACGGCACCATCGCCGCCGCCGGCCCGCACGCCACCACGCTGCACTGGGTCCGCAACGACGGCGACGTCCGCCCCGGCGAGCTGCTGCTGCTGGACGCCGGCGTGGAGACCCACACCCTCTACACCGCCGACGTCACCCGCACCCTGCCGATCGACGGCCGCTTCAACGACCTCCAGCGCAAGATCTACGACGCCGTGTACGACGCCCAGGAGGCCGGCATCGCCGCGGTGAAGCCCGGCGCCCGCTTCCGCGACTTCCACGACGCCTCGCAGCGCGTGCTCGCCGAACGCCTGCTCGCCTGGGGCCTGCTGGACGCCTCGGCCTACGACGTCGAGAAGGTCCTGGAGCTGGGCCTCCAGCGCCGCTGGACCCTGCACGGCACCGGCCACATGCTCGGCCTCGACGTCCACGACTGCGCCCACTCCCGCCGCGAGGAGCACGCCGACGCGCTGCTGGTGCCCGGCATGGTCCTCACCGTCGAGCCCGGCCTGTACTTCCAGCAGGACGACCTGACCGTGCCGCAGGAGTACCGCGGCATCGGCGTCCGGATCGAGGACGACATCCTGGTCACCGCCGACGGCAACGAGAACCTCTCGGCCGGCCTGCCGCGCCGCGCCGACGAGGTCGAGGCCTGGATGGCCTCGCTGGCCTGATCCACCCTCCGAGGGCCCGGCCTCCCCGCGGTGGGGAGGCCGGGCCCTCGTGTCACTTGGTGACCTTGACGGAGATCTTCTTCTCGCCGAGCACGGTCAGCTTGCTTCCGTTGTACGGAAGCGTCACCTGCGCCGAGACCGGCATGTCCCCCGGGCCGTTCCCGGCGCCCAGGGTCAGCCGGTAGGTGACCTTCCTGGTCTGCCCCGGGGCCAGGGAGAACAGCGACGCCTGGTCCGCCACCGCGTAGCCCATGTCGCTGCCCGGCCCCATCGGCGCCGGCCGCCAGGTGTCACCGTCCTGACGCTCCAGCTTGCCGTCGTTGGGCCCCTGTACGACCTGCACCGGCGGCGAACCCGGGTAGGGCTCCGTGACGACCAGCGGCTGCAACCGGCCGTAGGTGTTCTGGCTGGTGTTCCGGAAGGTCACCGAGAAGGTGACGGCCGAACTCCCCGCCGTCAGCTGCTGACCGGCCGCCAGGCCGTCGAAGCTCACCGCGATGTCGTTCCGGTTGGCCTCCGTGGGCGGCGCCTGGCGGCCGCTCAGGTCGAGGGTGTTGACGATCGTCATCAGTCCGGGCTGGTAGTCGGCCTTGAGGCCGATCGCCGCGACGGACACGAAGTCCTTCGGCAGGGCCCACATCTGGGCCGTGAAGGCGTCGCCACCGCAGTTGATCTGCCACTGCGACTTGCGTGCGGCACGGCCTGCCACGGTGGGTGTGCTCCTGGTCGGGCCGACACTGTCGATCTGTCCGCTCCTGGCGAGCGTGGGGGAGTAGGACCACGCCGGGCACCAGGGCTGCGTGGACCAACCGCTGTCGGAATCCAGGTCGGGCAGCCTCGGCCAGGACTCCGACTCCTGGTCCAGGACCGTCAAGAGCACGCCGTGCGGCAGGCAGTCCCCGGCCGACGCGTCCTGCGGAGCACTCGGGCTCAGGATGCAGAGGCTGTTGGCGGCAGGATCCGGATTGACGGCCCGCCAGCCCGGCGGGATCTTGAACTTGACGCCCCGGAAGGGGTACGTCGTCCCGGCCGGCGCGGTGGTGGCCGGGGTGGTGGCGGGGGTGGTGGGCGGCGCCGTCGTCCGGGTGCCGACCGACGTCGGGTCGGAGAGCGGGGCCCCGGTCTCCGGGTCGGCGGCGGGACTGCCGGTGTCCGGCGAGGGGGCCGTGGGGGTCGGGGCGGCCGTCGGTTCGGGGGTCGGGCTCGGCGAGGTCGTCGTGGTGGCGGCCGGCGGGGGGACGTCCTTCCTGGCCAGCGGGTCGCCGTGGAAGGTGAGCAGGCCGATCGCCAGGGAGGCGGCCAGCGCGAAGACCGGCACGGCGGTCAGGTACACCGGGCGCAAGCGCCGCACCCGGCCGCGCGGCGGTTGCGCCGGGCGCAGGTCGTGCGCGGTGATCAGCGAGGTGCGGGCGTTCATCGCCTCGCGCAGCAGCCGTTCGGTCGCCGTCTCGGCCGGCCCGTCACCGTCTCGGCCTCCGCTCTCGCGGCCGGGGAGCTTGTCGGTCATCGAACCTTCTCCAGATGCTTTTCCAAGGCGTCCAGGGCCCGGCTGGCGGTGGACTTCACGGCGCCCCGGGACAGCCCCAGGGTCTCGGCGATCTGCGCCTCCGACAGGTCGGACCAGTAGCGCAGCACCAGCACCTCGCGCTGGCGGGGGGTCAGCTCCTGCATGGCCGCGAGCACCCGCCGGTGCTCGTCGTTGAGCACCGCGTGGTCCTCCGCGGAGGCGGCGTCGGGCTCGTGCGGCGGGACGTACTCGCGGGCGGTCTTCCGGCGGCGCAGCACCGACCGGGCGCCGTTGACCACCGCGGTGCGCAGGTACCCGAGCGCATTGTCCAGGTCGTCCAGGTGCTCGCCGTACCGCTGGTAGAGCTGGGTGAAGGCCTCCTGGACGACGTCCTCGGCCAGGTCCTGGTGGTCGACCAGGAGGACGGCCATCCGCACCAGGCCCAGCCGGTGGGCGTGGTACAGGTCGGTCAGGGTGGGCCGGTCCTCCGCGGGCCTGCGCCCGCCGCGCAGCAGCCGGAAGCCGGAACGGCGCTGCGCCGCCTGCTCGTCACCCGGACCGGCGGGCACCTCGTCGGCCTCCTGCGCGCCGAACAGCACGGCGACCACTCCGCGAACGGAGAAACCGCGCCCCCTCGTCGGCCCGGCGATCGGCCCGATGGCCATGGACATGCGCGTTTCCGCTTTCCCCCGGGACGGTGGCGGCTCTCGCCGGACCGTCAGGACTCCTGATCAAGATCGTGATCGGGGAGATCCTGACAGCCGCCCTCGGCCCGCCCCTCTCCGCCCCCGTACCAATGGACGTGTGACCGGGGTGGAGGTTGCAGGTGGATTCGAGCAGATTCCCGGCCGGCCGGAACGGCTACACTCACCGCCATCCCGCCACCCGTCAGCAGGGGGTCCGCATGACCGAGCAGCACGTCGAGGGCCCGGTCGGCACCGGGCCGGGCCCGGTGCCCGTCGCCATCGGCACCCGCCCGGAGCCGGTGCACCACGTCGCGGTGTACGCCTTCGCGGGCATGGCGCCCTTCGAACTCGGCGTGGTGGTGGAGGTGTTCGGGCTGGCCCGGCCCGAACTGGGCGGCCTGCTGGCAGCGCCCTGGTACGGGCTGAAGGTGTGCGCCGACCGGCCCGGGACGGCGCTGGACGCGGTGGGCGGGTTCGCGCTGACCGCCCGGCACGGACTGGACGAACTGGCCTCGGCCGACACCGTGGTGGTCCCCGGGGTGCCGAACGCGTTCAGCGGCGCGGTCTCCCCCGGGCTGGTCACCGCGCTGCGGACGGCGCACGAGCGCGGCGCCCGGATCGTCTCGATCTGCTCGGGCGCCTTCGCGCTGGCCGCCGCCGGACTGCTCGACGGGCAGGAGGCGACCACCCACTGGCGGTACGCCGACCTGCTCCAGCAGCGCCACCCGGACGTGCGGGTCAACCCGGACGTGCTGTACGTCGACAACGGGAACGTGCTCACCAGCGCGGGCAGCGCCGCCGGGATCGACCTCTGCCTGCACCTGGTCCGCCGCGACCACGGCGCCAAGGTCGCCAACAGCGTGGCCCGCCGCTTCGTGGTGGCGCCGCACCGGGACGGCGGGCAGGCCCAGTTCATCGAGGCCGCCGTCCGCCCGGTCGAGGAGGAGGACGACGGGGTCGCCCGCAGCATGCAGTGGGCGATGGGCCACCTGGCGTCCCCGCTGACCGTCCCGCTGCTGGCCCGCGCCGCCCGGATGTCGGACCGCTCGTACCTGCGGCACTTCACGGCCCGCAACGGCACCAGCCCGATGCGCTGGGTCGTCACCCAGCGCATCGCGGCCAGCCTGCCGTTGCTGGAGTCACCGGAGGGGACGGTGGAGGAGATCGCGGCGGCGGTCGGCTTCGAGAGCGCCGCGACCTTCCGCCACCACTTCGGCCGGGTGATGCGCACCTCCCCGACCGCCTACCGGCGCTCCTTCGGGCGCGGGGTCGCGTAGCCCCCCCGGCCACGCGGCCCGGCGTCCGGCGTCCGGCGTCCGGCGTCCGGCGTCCGGCGGCGACTATGCCTTCTCGTGCCGGTCCGCGTTGGCGAGGATGGCGTCGTGCAGCCACTGCGCCAGGCCCGGGGCGAGGTTCTCGTAGGTGGTGGTCCACCGCGGGTCGGAGACGTACAGCCCGGCCAGGCCGCGGTGGATGGTGAACGTGCAGTCGTAGAAGTTCTGGCAGATGTGCTGCCGGTGCGCCTCGGCGAGGTCCGTGGCGGCGGCGCCGTCGGCGGGTTCGCCGGCGGCGAGCGCCTCGACCAGGCGGGTGTTGAGGTCGGCCATCTCCGTCTGGATCCGCTGCCAGTCGGCCTTGTCGTAGCCGCCGGTGCGGCGCTGCGACTCGGCCCAGGCCGCGGTGTCGCCCCAGCGCTGTTCGGCCTCCTGCTCCCACTCCTCCTGGTAGCCCTCGCCGAAGATCTCGAACTTCTCCTCCGGGCTCAGCTGAATGCCCATTCTTCGTGCCTCCATGGCGTGTTCGACGGCTGTGGCGAGGTCCTGGAGGTGCCTGATCCGGTCGGTCAGCAGTCGGTGCTGCCGCCGGAGGTGCTCGCTCGGGCTGACCGAGTCGTCGTCCAGGATCGCCGCGATCTCTTCCAGGGGGAACCCGAGTTCGCGGTAGAAGAGGATCTGCTGCAACCGGTCGAGGTCGGCGTCCTGGTAGCGGCGGTAGCCGGTCCGGGTGCGGCCCGCGGGGGACAACAGGCCGATCTCGTCGTAGTGGTGCAGGGTGCGGACGGTCACCTTGGCGATCTTGGCCACGGCGCCGACCGAGTAGCCCTCGCTGCTCATCCGGGTTCTCCCTTCGTGCTGACCACCAGCCTCCGCTCTCACGCCGCGTGAGGGTCAAGCCGTCCTCGGAAGGGAGGGCACCGACGCCGTGACTGCGCCCGTGCCTGTGCCTGTGCCTGTGCCTGTGCCGGTCAGGCTCCGGTGCCGGTCAGGACGCGCTCACGCCGCCGGGAGGAACGGCGCCGCCCCTCGCCGTCCGCCGGGGACCGCGGGCGGCGCGTCTGCTGGGTGGGCCAGAACAGCACGTACGCGGCGGAGACCACCACGAAGGCCAGCCGGACGAAGCCGCGGCCCGCGTCGGACGGGATGAACAGCGTCCCGCCGTACAGCGCCGCCAGCGCTATCCAGCTCCACCACGGGACGAGCCGCTTCTGCCCGACCGCGTCCCAGAGCAGGGTGCCGAGCAGGATCGAGGCCGTGTAGTAGGTGTAGACGCTCGGGTCGAGCAGGATCCGGGCGTCCGCACCGAGCAGCACCACGGCCGGCCAGCGGCCGCGCCAGACCGCGATGGTGCCGAGGCCGAGGCCGAGGGCGAACTGGGTCGGACGGTCCCACCAGGGGGTGGCCGGGTCGGTCACCCCGAACCAGCGCAGTGCGGAGGCCGGCTGGTTGGGGATGGTGAACTTGGCGGCGGCCAGGGTGTCCAGATTGCCCAGGTAGAAGGGCAGCCAGGCGATCGCCACCAGTCCGACGAACCAGAGCGCGCTGCGCAGCCAGGCGGGCCTGGGCAGCGCCAGGATCAGCGGGGCGAAGGCGATCGCCCAGGGCTTGGAGTCCACCGCCAGCGCCAGGTAGACGCCGACCATGGTGGGTTTGCCGCGGGCCAGGGCGTGCACGGCGAGGGTGGTGAAGAACAGCGCCAGGACGTCGTCCAGGTGCGCGAAGCGGACCGAGACCTCGACCCACATCGGGATGAACGCCAGCCCGGCGATCAGCAGGCGCTGCTGGAGCCGGCGGTGGTTGGTGCCGGTGCCCAGGTAGTACAGGGCGGCGGTGCGACCGATCAGGACGAGCATCACCAGGCCGAGCCCGGACATCGCCGCCTCGGCGATCAGCTGGCCGGTGTGGGCCGAGAACGGGGCCGTGAGCCGGGCCACGGCCAGGCTGACCGGGCCGATCTGCAGTTCCGGGTGGTGGGCGTAGAGCGCCAGCCCGCCGTCCGGGTGGTCGCTGAAGAGCAGCTGCTCGCCCTGGCGCAGGTAGTGCCAGGAGAAGCCTCCGCTGGGCTCGACCAGGAAGAACCAGAGCACCGTCCAGGCCACCAGCAGAACGTGGTGCCTGCGCAGCGGCAGCCCCGCGATCCGCCCGGTCGCCGACTCGTAGTCGGTGGCCGTCCGTGCCGTGCGTGATTCCCGCACCTGTCCCTCTCCCCGCCGGTTCCGCCCCCCTCCGGCCGGACATCCTATGTGACGGAGGCGTCCCGCCCGCGCCCCCCCCGGGGTCCGGGGTAAGGCGGGCCGGGCGGCCCGGGGGGGGGTGAGGCGGGGACCGCCACCGGGGGGAGGCGGGGGGTCCCCCCCCCCCCCGCCCGCAAACCTTTGGCGCGGGGGGGCCCCCCCCGGCCCCGCCCGGCGGCCGGCCTACGGCCGGGCGGGGGGCCGCGGGCGGTTGTCAGGCGGGTACCGCCTCGGTGTGACGGCTGGAGCGCGCCCTGCGGCCGCGGTCAGCCCTGCTGGGCCGACTTGCGGCGGCGCAGCGCCACGAGGGTGCCGACACCGGCGAGCAGCACGGCGCCGCCGGCCACGGCGATGGCGGTGGTGTCGTCACCGCCACCGGTCTGGGCCAGGGCCTTGTCGCCGTTGTCGGCGGCGGCCTTGGCCTTGGTGACGGCGGCCGGGGTGAGCGGCGGCGGGGTGAGGGTCGGGACGGCCACCGGGAAGTCGATCGGGCCGGCGGTGTCGCCGTTGCCGTCGGCCGGGGCCGGGGCGGAGGTCGACGCGGAGGCGGAGCCGGACGGCTCGCCCGTGGTCGGGGTGGTCGGGGTGGTCGGCGGGACCGAGGGCGACGGCGTGGTCGGTTCGGCGCTCGGGGTGGCCGAAGTGGAGGTGGTGGCCGTGGCCGTGGCCGTGGCGGTCGGCGACGTGCTCGCGGTCGCCGAGTGGGAGGGCGTCGGCGAGGTGGAGGTGGTCGGCGAGTGGGAGGCCGTCGGCGAGGTGCTCGCGGTCGGGCTGGGCTTGCCGGTGTGGGTCGGGGTGATGGTCGGGCTCGGCTTTCCGCCGCCGCCCGCCTTGATCACGAAGCCCGCGCCGCGGACGCCGTCGCAGCTGAGGTGGCCCCCGTCGACCGGCGCGTGGGTCTCGTCGTCGAGCTCGGCGGAGAACACCACCGGGACGACGCCGGCCCGGCCGAGCGGCGCCTCCGAGGCGAAGGAGACCCGGACCTTGATCGAGAAGCTCTTGCCACGGTTCACGACGAGCAGGTCGTCGTCGGTGGGGTTGCCGTCCTGGCCGAGGGCGCCGAGCAGGGTGAGGACGGACTTGTCCTTGTCCTCGCCGCCGTCGGCGGCGACCGAACCGGTCTGCCACTGGCCGCCGGGCAGCTGGTACTGGACCTTGAGGTCCTTCGCCTTGAGCGAGCCCGCCTTGTTCTTGAACTTGAGCAGCGGGAGGAAGAGGAAGTCGTGCTTCGTCGAGTTGTCGATCTTGAAGGTGAAGTCGCGGGCGTCGCCGCCGGCGATGAAGGTGCCGGGCACGCCGTTCACCGAGAGGTCGAGGCTCTGGTGGGAGGCCTTGCCGGCCGCCTGGGCGGCGGCGGACGGGGAACCGGTGGTGCCGACGGCCATGGCGCCCTGGGCGCCGGACAGCACGAGCGAGGACGCGAGCGCGGCGACGCCGGCAAGGGCAAGACTGCGACGTATGGACAAGGGAGACCTCACGGAAGAGTCCGGGCGAGGCCCGGGGCGCGGCGGGGCGGGCGGCCGTGGACGCCTCGAACCCCTCGCGAAGCTTGAAAGTCCGACGGAGATTACCGAAGGATCCGGCCACTCCGGAAGGCGGGTGTCACGCTGGGGACCGCTCACGGGACGGGAGTGCCCGAATCGCCCAATTCCGTCCTGCGGTAAGGCTTTTGCTCTTTGCCGAAAGATGACCGGAGAGTGACGGGTACACGCCCGGAGGACCGTATCGCACGGCCTCACGTGGCGTGAAGCGATCGGTTGTGTGAACGTCCGGTGAGCGCCCGTGTGAGCGCCCGCGGGAACGGGTGCGCGGGCTCAGCCCGTGAAGAAGGACTTGGCCGCGATCAGCGCCCGCTCGTCGCGCAGCACGTCCCCGGGGCGGGTGCCGTTGCCGAGCAGCGCGCCGCCCCAGCGCATCCCCATGTACTCGGCCGTCAGCCGGAGCGTGCCGATCAGCGGTTCGGCCTTGTCGTCCTCGGTGGCGAGGGCGGTGACGCCCCAGATGGTGCCGCCGCGCATCCGGGCACGGAAGTCCGCCCCGGGCTGCCGGAGCCAGGACGACCAGTGGTCGAGGTAGAGCTTCGCGCTGGTCGGCAGCGAGTACCAGTACAGCGGTGCGACGAAGACCAGGTCGGTGGCCGCCGACGTGGCGTCCAGCAAGGTCCGTTCATGGCCGACCGGCTCGGGGTAGCGGCCGTCCCCGACGTGCCGCAGGTCCTCGAAGGGCGGCAGCGGGTGCTCGCTCAGCCGCAGCCAGCGCTGCTCCGACCCGGCCGGCAGGCTCGCCTCGGCGGCCAGCCGGGCGAGTTGCTCGGAGTTGCCGCCGGCACGCGAACTGGCGTCGAGGAACAGAAAGGTGCGCGGCGCCTCGGCGCCCGCCGGCTGGTCGGCCATCGGAACTCCCCCGGTCGGTGGTGCGGATGGAGGTGCGAGCACCCCCCGCACCCCGGTTATTCCACGTCCGGGGCCCGGGAGTTCACTCAGGCGGGCAGGCCGGCCCGGCGCCGGGCGACGGCCGCGACGGCCGCCCAGTCCTTGTCCGCGTCGCCGTGGGCCAGCGCGTCCAGGAAGGCGTCCCGCAGGATGCCGCCGAACGGGAGCGGGACGTTCCGCGCGGCCCCGGCCTCCAGGGCCAGGCCGACGTCCTTGAGTCCCAGCGGCAGCCTGAACCCGGCCGGCTCGTAGCGGCGTTCGGCCACCATCGCCCCGTAGCCGGAGTAGACCGGCCCCGGGAACAGCGTGCCGGTGAGCATCTCGACCAGGTCGGTCGGCCGGACGCCGTGGGCCTCGGCCAGGCTGCACGCCTCGGCCATCGACTCGATCGCGCAGGCCAGCAGGAAGTTGGTGCTGATCTTGGCGGTGTTGGCCTGTCGCGGGCTCGTACCGAAGTGCCAGGTGCGCTCCCCCATCGCGGCGAACAGCGGCTCCGCGCGGGCCAGCAGCTCCGGCGCGCCGGCGGTCAGGATGTTCAACCGGCCGGCCGCCGCGACCGGCGGACGGCCGAGGACCGGGGCGGCCAGGTAGCCGATGCCGTGCTCGGTGTGCAGCGCCTCGGCGCGCTCGGCGAGCCCGACGGAGATGCTGGCCATGTTGACGTGCAGGGTCGTCGCGGCGCCCGTGAGCAGGGCGGGGTCGAGCAGCAGCCGTTCGACCGCCTCGTCGTTGGCGAGCATGGAGACCACGGTGTCGGCGGCGTACACCTCGGCGAGCGTGCCGGCCGCCTCGGCGCCCTCGGCCACCAGGGCGGCCACCGGCTCGGGCGAGCGGTTCCAGACCCGGACGGCGTGGCCGGCCCGCAGCAGGCTGCCGGCCATGCCCCGCCCCATCGCACCCAGCCCCACGAAGCCGATCGTCGCCCCGGCCATCGCACACTCCCGTCGCCGTCACCGCCACCGTCACCGCACTGCGGATGACTGTACGTCAGGAGACGGTGGCCCCTGCGTACTGGACGGACTCACGCGCAGGCGCGCTCCGGCAGCCGGACGCGGCCGCGCTCCAGTTCGGTGACCACCCGGTGGCTCAGCAGCTCGTACTGGGCCTGGAGCCGGCCGGGGCGGGCCGGGCGGGCGACCGGACGGCCGGGGCTGACCAGTTCGTCCGGCCCGAACTGCTCGCGGGTGAGGTCGATCTCGATGCCGGTGGCGAAGCGGTTCCACCAGTGCAGATCCGTCCGGATCCCGCCGACGTGCACCTCGCCCATCATCAGCTCGCCGCCCAGCAGGTCGTGCACCACCATCGCCGTCACCCCGCACTGGCCGCGGGCGGGATTGTCGGGACGCCAGTGGGCCAGATCCTCGGGCGCACAGGTGTCGACACCCCAGGAGGAGCGGATCGCACGTTCGATGTCGTTGAGGGTCCACGCCGTCATACCGGGAAGCCTGCCATGCACCACTGACAGTGGCACCGGCTTTTCAGAGGGCCACCCCGTGTTCTGCGGAGACCTTCTCGATCTTCACCCGAACGAGCAGTTCCCCCGGCACGCCGTTCCGGGCCCCGTACTGCTCCGCGACGTCCTCCCCCATGTACCGGGTGGCGATCCGGGTGGCCCAGGCGCGCACCTCGGCCAGGTCCTCGCTCAGCCGGGCGGTGCCCTGCACGAGGACGTACGCAAAGGGCGGCCGGTCGTCGTCCACGCAGATCATCACCCGGCCGTCGCGGGCCAGGGTGCGGCCCTTGACGGTGCCCGCACCGGTGTTGAAGACGAGCTCGTCGCCGTCCAGCAGGAACCAGACCGGCGCGACGTGCGGGCGGCCGTCGGCCCGGGTGGTGGCGAGCTTGGCGGTGCGGGTGCCCTCGGAGAGGAAAGCCCGCCACTGGTCATCGGTCATCGTCGGCATACCGCCCATCCTGGCCGGTCGGCCCGCCCCGCGCATCAGGGGACGGGCCGACCGGCCAGGGGGTCACTTCGCCAGTGCGGCGACACCCGCCTGCGCGAACTGCTCGTCCAGGTCGCCGCTCGGCGCGCCCGCGACACCGATCGCCGCGACCGGGGCGCCCTTGGACTGCACCGGGGCGCCGCCGGCCAGGAACAGCGTGCCCGGGATGTCCTTGAGGGTCGGGGCCTGGGCCAGTCGCTTGGTCAGCTCCGAGGTCGGCGCGTTCCAGGAGACCGCCGTGAACGCCTTGCGCTGCGCCGACTCCGGGGACTGCGGGCCGGCGCCGTCGCCCTTGAGCAGCACCCGGGTGACGCCGTCCCGGTCGACGACCGCGACCGAGACGTGCTGGCCGGCCTTGGCCGCCGCGTCCAGGGTCGCCTGGGCGGCGCGGGTCGCGGCGTCGAGGGTCAGACCGGTGCTCTGGGCGAGGTTCTTGTTCTGGGTGTCGACCTTCACCGCGGCCGACGCGGCCGGGGTCTCGGAGGTCTCGGCGCTGGCCGAGACGGCGCCCACGGTGGCGGCGAGCGCGGCGGCGGCGAGGGTGCCGGTCAGCACCCGGGTGCGCCCGGAGATCTTCTTCATGGTCCAGCTCCTCAGCGGATCGGCGAACGGGATCGGGGCCGCCGGGCGGCAGGGGGTCCGCCCGGCTCCACCTCGATCCTCCGGCCGGGGCGGGGCCCGCCACATCGACGCTCCGGCGCGACCGCGCGGGCATGATGGAGGACAACCCCGTCAACCGATCGGCTGATGCGGGACCGGGACGGCCGGGCCACCATCGAGGGATCGGTGCAGGTCGGTGCGCCGGGCGCACCGGGCGCACCGTCGAGGCGGCCGGTGCCCGCCGGGGTGCCGATCGCCTGCCAGGTGCCGACCGCCCGTCCAGCCAGGAGCCACCCGTGCAGCAGCCCCGCCCCGCCGCCGGTCACGACGCCGGCGACCCGGACGCGGGCCGCCTGGCGGTACTGCTCGACTCCGCCTTCCTGCTGCTGCTCGCCGCCTCGCTCAGCCGCTACCTCACCCACCACCCCGGCAACCCCCGGATCCCCTGGGTGATCGGGCTGAGCATCGCCCTCGCCCTCGCCCAGCCGGCCGGCTCCTGGCTCGCGCACCGCCACCCGCCACCTCCACTGTCACCAGTGCCCGCGCCCGGGGCTGACGCTTCGCCCGACAGACGGGTTCCGCGTCGGCGCCGGTGGCCGCTGGCGCTGGTGGTCGCGCTCTGGGTGGTGCTGGTGCTGCTCGCGCCGAGCTTCGCCTGGTGCGCCGTCCCGCTGATCTACACCGCGCTGCGCACGCTCCCCGCCCGGGCGGCGATCCCGCTGGTGGCGGCCCTGACGCTGCTGGTGGTGATCGCCGAGCTCCGGCTGGCCGGCGGGGCGGACGCCACCCTCGTCCTGCTGCCGTTCGCGGTAACCGCGCTCGCCACCGGCGTGTTCCTGTTCATGGACCGGCAGGACGCCCGGCAGCGCGCCCTGATCACCGACCTGGTCCGCACCCGGCGCGAACTCGCCGCCACCGAACGGCGGCAGGGCACCCACGCGGAGCGCGAGCGGCTGGCCATGGAGATCCACGACACCCTGGCCCAGGGGCTGTCCAGCCAGCAGATGCTGTTGCAGGCCGCCGAGCGCACCTGGGACACCGAGCCGACGACCGCCCGCGCCCACGTCCGGACCGCCGCCGAGGTGGCGGCCCGCAACCTGGCCGAGGCCCGCCGCTTCGTCCACGACCTCGCGCCGGCCGAACTCGCCGACGGCCGTCCGCTCGACCAGGCGCTGCGCGCGCTCGCCGGGCGGGAGGCCGCCGAGAGCGGTCTGCCGGTCCGCTTCCACCTGGACGGCACGCCCGTCCCGCTGCCCGCCGCCGCGCAGTCCGCGCTGCTGCGGATCGCCCAGGGCGCGCTGGCCAACGTCCGGGAGCACGCCGGAGCGTCGGCCGCGGCGATCACCCTGTCCTACCTGGGCGACCAGGCCGTCCTGGACGTCGCCGACGACGGGCAGGGCTTCGACCCTGGCGCGGTCGGGGCGGCCGGCGGCCGCGGGTACGGGCTGCCCGCGATGCGCGCCCGGCTGCGGCAGTTCGGTGGCACCCTGACCGTGGAGAGCACCCCCGGCGAGGGCACCGTCGTCTCCGCCGCGATCCCCCTGGAGCACCGATGAGCGAACGAACCGGACCCGCCCCCGACCGGCGCGCGGGGTGCGACGGGCGCTCCTGGTGCTCCTGGTGCTCCTGCCGCGATGGGCTCGGCGGGGTGGCCGCATGAGCACCACCGGCTCCCCCACCGACGCCCCCGTCCGGCTGCTGGTCTGCGACGACCACGCGGTGGTCCGGGCCGGCCTGCTGGCACTGCTCGCCAGCGCGGGCGACATCGCAGTGGTCGGCGAGGCCAGCACCGGGGAGGAGGCGGTCGCGCTGGCCGCCCGGCTGGCGCCGCAGGTGGTGCTGATGGACCTCCAACTCGGCGACGGCATCGACGGGGTGGAGGCCACCCGCCGGATCACCGCCACCCCGGGCGGCCCGCACGTGCTCGTGCTCACCACCTACGACACCGACGCCGACATCACCCGGGCGATCGCCGCGGGCGCCACCGGCTACCTGCTGAAGGCCGAGCGGCCGGAGGAGTTGTTCGCCGCCGTGCACGCCGCCGCCCGGGGCCGCACGGTGCTCTCGCCGCCGGTCGCCTCCCGGGTGATGGCACAGATGCGGGCGCCCGCACCGCAGCTCACCGAGCGCGAGCAGGACATCCTCGCGCAGCTGGGGCAGGGGCTGGGCAACCGGGAGATCGCCCGGGCGCTGTTCATCAGCGAGGCCACCGTGAAGACCCATCTCGGCCGGATCTACGACAAGTTGGGGGTGGACACCCGGGCCGGCGCGGTGGCCGTGGCCAAGGAGCGCCGACTGCTGCGCTGACGGGCGCTCACGTACGCCGGGCCCGGCCCGTCGGCGAACTCACTCCGCATCAGCCTGCCGGAGCACCACCGGACGCATCCGCTGCGCTCAGCGCTCGCGTGGTGTCACTGCGTGCTGCCATGATGCTCGGAATGTCGGATTCCAGCACGGCCCACGCCCGGCCCGCCGCCCGTACCGGCGCCCGCCGCGCGCCCGCCGAAGGGCCACCGGGCGCCTTGTCGGGCCTCAATCCGCTGGTCCAGCGCCTGGCGGAACCTTCCGGACCGACCATCACGTTTGTGGATTTTTCGTGGATCTCGCTATTGACAAACCAACCACGCGGTTTGTTAACGTGATACCAACGACGTCCCCGGGGGTGGGGGCTCGCCGGGGCCTGTGCGGACCGCTCTCGCCGGAGGGTGCTGCCAGGGGGGAACGGCGGGGCTGCCGGGGAGTCGGGGGGAGCGGCAGCGCGAAGCCGCGCGACGAGGCGGTGGGGGGGGGGGGAAGTGGTGGGAAACCCACACCCCCCCCCCAGGGGCGGACCCCAACCCCATCAACACCACCAAACAGATAGAAGCGGCATAAGAGCATAA
>NZ_JBHWIO010000013.1:106415-115252 GCF_042732075.1 Kitasatospora sp. NPDC059812 | reverse complement strand
GCGGGGGGGGGGGGGGGGGGGGGGGGGGGGGGGGGGCGCGGCGGGGGGCGGGGGGGGGGGGGGGGGCGGCGGGGGGGGGGGGGCCCCCCCCCCCGCGCCTCCCCTGCGTGCGCGGCCCTCAGCCGCGTCCAGCGCCTTCCATTTCTTCCGGCTCTTCCGGCTCTTCCGCAGCCGGCTAGACCATCGTGCTCCAGTACGGGCAGCACACGTTCGGCAGCGGCGCCGGGCCGCGGCCGCCGGCGCCCTGCAGTGACGGCAGCCGCTCCGAGCGGGCCACCCCGGGCGAGCTCGCGGTCAGCCCGGCCTCACCCAACTCGCCGAATGTCAGCGCCAGTTGATAACCGTCCAGGGTGGCGGCGGCAACCCCGGGGCGGCTCCGGCCGGCGTTCAGCGAAGTGATCGTCCAGCCGCGCTGCCGCCAGTGCCGCTCGACCGCGTCCACCAGTGCCGCCCGCCGGACCGCCGAGACGATGGTGAGGATGTCCCGCCCCCGGGTGACGTACCAGCGCAGGTCCGGGTCCCGCCCCGGCAGCGACAGCCGTGCGCCCGCTCTGGGCGCCGCCCCCTGCCAGACCGGCGCCGGCCGGACGGCGTCCAGGGTGTCCTGAAGCAGGCTCTCGCAGCGCTCGGCGGCTTCGAGCTGATCGACCGCCGGCGCTGGGCCGGGCCACCGGGCGGGTGGCACGACCGGCGCACCGCCTCGGCTTCCACCCGGGACTCCGACGTTCAGTTCGGCACCACCTGGCTGCACTGGTCCCCTCCGCGCTCCTCCCGGTGTTCAGGCCGGGCCGGGATTCCGTCCACTGCTTGGACGGTGGGCGTGGACGGACAGTTCCGCCTCTTACCGTTCCCACACCCTCTTCCGCACCCCTCCCGCACGCCCCTCCCGCGCCCCCCGCATCCCACCCGCAGCCGCCAGGGATCGCGTCCCACTCACCGGCCCGGCTCGCCGTCCTGGGTGAGTTCGCGCAGGCGCTGGACCTCGGTGGCGAGTTCGTCGATGCGCCGGTTCAGGGCCTGGATGCAGACCAGGGCGATGCCGTTGGCGTCGACGACGGGGATCACGCGGGTGTTCTCGTGGTGGAAGTCGAAGGAGGCGTGCCAGTCCTGGGCCATCGGCCCGATGTGCCGCACCTGTTCGGGCTCCCACAGGTAGCGCCAGGTGCTGATGGGCAGGGCGGCGACCGTCTCCAGTACCTGATGGCCGTTGACCGCCCCGGCCGGGGCGACGGCGGCGGTGTCGGCGGTCTCGGTGTGCTCCGGGGCGGTCCGGGCCGCCTTCCCGGAGCGTCGGAACAGGCCCATGCTCAGCGGCTCCAGTCGATCGGGACGCCCATCCCACCCGAACGCCCCACCCGCCCGCGTCCGACAATCGGGACATAGGGGATCCCGCCGCCACGCTTCCCCCCATCGAGTGAAGCCCCGGCCCGGACCCGCATTCGACCGCCGCACCACCTGTCCGAGCCGCCGGCCGACCCGTCGAGGGCCGATCGGCACGAAGCCCAGGGGGAGTTGGCAGGAGCAACCGGCGTTGAGCCTCAGATTTCAAGCCCGGGGTCGCATGTCAACGGCGGGTTTCCGACGGGAACTATGCTCACGGTCGGAAGCACGGGGGGTCCTTGAGGTAAACGACGGGCCTTCTGTGCGCCCATGGCGGGTCAAGTCGCTTTTCGGGAGCTCTCATTGGGTCACGGTGCGTACCGACTGGGCGACGATCGCCACTCGGAGTCGTCAGGCGAACGGCCAACCCCGAGAGATCCCCTGTCCCGCCTCGCCAAGGGCATCGTGGTCATGGCGGCCCTCGGGTTCTTCGCCGCCTCGGTCGTGGCCACCATCCGCAACCGCGACGGCTTCTCGTACCAACTGGCCGCCATCACAGTCCTTTTGGTCCTGCTCGGCTTTCAGCTCCTGCACGCCGGCCCGTGGCGCCACAGGCGGCCGTGGTGGCCGTGGAGCCTTCTCGCTCACGGAGTGATCACCTACCTGCCGTTCCTGGTCTTCGACGGGGCGTGGGTCGGCATCCCCGGGTCGTTCGCCGGATCGATGCTCCTGACCGTCGCCGCACCCAGGTCCTGGGTCCTCTTCACCCTGCTGGTGGCGGGCCAGTACCCGATCTACGCGGCGCTGGGCGACGACGTCGGGCAGTGCCTCAACGCGAGCGTCTCCACGGCCGCGGGCGGAATCGTCGTCTACGGCGTGGCCCGACTGGCCGACATGACCGCGGAGTTGCGGGCGGCCCGCACCGAGCTGGCGGAGCGCGCCGTGGACCAGGAGAGGCTGCGCTTCTCCCGGGACCTGCACGACCTGCTCGGCTACAGCCTCTCCGTGGCAGCACTGAAGTGCCAGATCGCCGAGCGGACCGTCCTGGAGGACCCGCGGCGCGCCCGGGCGGAGATCTCCGAGGTGCTGGCGATGGTGAGACAGGCGATGTCCGACACCCGGTGGATCTCCAGCGGCGACCTCCAGATGTCGTTGGCGCGGGAAACCCGCTTCGCCGCCTCGGCGTTGCGGGCGGCCGGCATCAGCGTGGAGGTCGACCTGGCCTACGGCGCCCTGCCGCCCGAGCACGACGCCGTACTGGCGACGGTGACGCGGGAGGCCGTCACCAACATGCTGCGGCACAGCGTGGCCCGGCGCTGCGAGATCCGGGCCGTCAGGAACGAACTCGGCGATGTGAGCCTGGTGGTCTCCAACGACGGCGTCCTGGCGGAGGGTGTCTCGGCGGAGCCCGGCGGCGGCCAGGGCATCGACAACCTCACGGAGCGGTTGCTCGCCGTCGGGGGACGGCTGACCGCGGAGGAGGGCGAGACCGGCTGGTTCCACCTCTCGGCGGTCATCGCGGCCCCGCCGGCCAGGACGACGTCCAGGGCCGGCTGACCGTGCGGTCGTGGCCGCCCGACACCCGACGCCCGACACCCGGCGGCGACGGCCACGACCGCACGGTGCCCGCTACTCCCGAAGCCCCATGGCCTCGACCGGCTCCCTGCGCAGCGCCAGCCGGGTGGTCAGCAGCACGGTGCCCAGAGCCAGCAGAGCCGCCCCGCCCAGCACCGCGGCCGCCCAGGTCGCGGGTACGGACGGCCAGGCCGAGCCGGTGAGCGCGAGGCTGACGGGCACCAGGACGGCGGCGGTGACTGCGGCGCCGAGGGCGAGGGCCACGCCGAACGTGATGCCCCCCTCCCAGGCCATCATGCGCAGGATCTGACGGCGGGTGGTACCCACCAGACGCAGCAGGGCGAACTCGCGCAACCGCTCGGTCGTGGCCATCACCAGGGTGTTGACGACGGCGATGGCGGTGAACAGGCTGATCATGCCGAGGAGCAGCCGGCCGACGGCCGTGGCCGACTCCTGCCGGTGCCTGCGGGCTTCGTCGTACGCGGCCCGGTCGCTCGTACGGGCCATGGGGTAGGCGGCGGTGAGGCTTTGGAGCTCCCGGCCGACCTGCTGGGGGTCGGCGTCGGGGGCGGAGCGGACCAGGACCGTCGGCGCGAGGGGGTCCGGTGTGTGCGCGGCGGCGGACTCGGTGGGGAGGAGGGCGTCGGCGAACCCCAGGTCGCGGTCGTAGACGGCGACCACCGTGGCGGTGCTCTCGCTGCCGTCCATCCAGCCGATCCGGAGCTTGGTGCCGACGCCGGCGCCGAGTCCGGAGGCCGAGCGCTGCCCCAGCGCGACGCCGTCCCCGCGCAGTTGGGCCAGCGAGCCCGCGGTGACCCCAGGATCGAGCAGCTCGGACAGCTCGGCGGAATCGACCACCTTGGCGCTGACTCCCCGTGAGCCGGCGGTGCCGGGCGACGCGTCGGACACCATGGTCGTGGCGGGTACGACCCCGCTGACCGCTGTGACGCCGGGCAGTTGGCGGGCCGCGGCGACGAAGTCCGGGGGGAGCCCGACACCGTCGGCCTGGACCACGTGGTCGGCCCGCAGCCTTCGACCGTCCTCGGCCGCGGCGGCCTGGGCCTTGACGCCGGGGACGAACAGCACCGTGCTGGTGAAGGCCACCGCCAGCACCAGCGGGGTGACGGCGGCGGCGAAGCGGCGGGGCTGGGCACGCAGGGCCGCGGACGCGAGGAACCCCGCCACGGGGAAGAGCCTGCCCACCGGTCCACCGATCACCACACTGGCGACCCGCCCGACCACCGGTCCGAGCAGCGCCACCCCCAGGAGGAGCAGCAGGACCATGCTCTCGGCCGTGCCGGCCCCGCTCCGGCTGCCCGTGGAGGACGACAGCACCACGGCGCACACGGCGAGCGTCCCGGCCCCGAGCACCGCCCGCACCCAGCCGATCCGCGGCGCGGGCGCAGAGCACTCGCGCAGAGCCTGGGTCGGTTCGACCCGGGACGCCCGGCGCGCGGAGGCCCACACGGCGAGTTGCGCGGTGACGACGACCCCGCCGACGACGGTCAGCAGTGCGGTGGGCCCGACGTGGAGCGGGACGTCGGAGCGGACCACACCGCGGTCGACGAGTACGCCGCGGAGCAGCGAGGCGACGCCGACCCCGACCGGGCATCCGACCAGCGCGGCGCCGACGGTCAGGACCAGCGTCTCCATCGCGATCATCCGCCGCACCTGTCCCGAAGTGGCGCCCACCGCTCGCAGCAGGGCCATCTCCCGCAGGCGTTGCCGGACGGTGAGCGCGAGCGCTCCCGCCACCACGAACACCGAGATGAACAGGGACAGGATGCCGACGGTCCCGGCGAGCGAGGCCAGGCCGTCCCCGGGCCCGGGTGCGCCCGAGAACTCCCGCTCACCCCGCTGGTCGCCGGTGCTCACCTCGGGCCCGGACCAGAGCTCCGCCCCGGTGGCCGGGAAGGCCGTGGCGAGGACCTGTTCGGCCTGTGCGGCCAGCGCCTGCGGGTCGGCCCCGTCCCAGGCCGTGATGCCGATCGCGTCCGCGCCCTTGGTGGTGCCCGCGAGCCGGGCCGCCTGGTCGGGGCTGAAGAAGAGGACGCTCTGGCGGGCCAACTCCCGTGGGGCTGAGGCCAGTCCGGACACCGTGTAGGCACGGGGGGCGGTGGTGGTGGCCAGCCGCACGGGGTCGCCGGGCCGGAGCCCGCCGCGTGCGGCCGTCGCCTCGTCGAGGACCACCTCGTCGGGGCCGGTCGGCGGGTGACCGGAGGTCAGGTGGAAGGGGGCGAGGACGGCGCTGGTCCAGGAGTGCCCGAGGGACGCCCCGCCCTGCGGGCCGGAGAGGACCTGCCCCGATCCGGTGATCACGGCGGCGGGGAAGGAGACCTCCGGGGTGACGGTCCCGGCGCCGGGCAGTGCGGCCAGCTTTCCGATCAGCGGATCGACGTCGGCCATCCGGGTCGAGCCGCCGATCACGACCGGGGCCGCCGCGTAGCGTTCGGTGGGGGTGCCCGCCCGCAGGGCGGACTCCAGCAGGACACCGCACGCGGCGGTCAGGACGAGGGCGAACGACAGTGCGGCGAAAGCACCCGCGAAGCCCGCCTTGCGGGCGCGCACCGTCTGCCAGGCCAGTAGGAGCATGCCGTTCAGCGCCTTCCCAGGTGGGTCATCCGGTCCGCGACCTGTTCGGGCGAGGGGTTGGCGAGCGCCTCGGCGAAGGAGCCGTCCGCCAGGAAGAACACCTGGTCCGCGTAGGAGGCGGCGACCGGGTCGTGCGTCACCATGATCACGCTCTGCCCCAGTCCGTCGACGACGTGCCGCAGCAGCCGCAGGACCTCCGTACCGGTGGTGCTGTCCAGGGCGCCCGTGGGCTCGTCCGCGAAGACGACCTCGGGTCGTGTGACCAGGGCCCGGGCGATCGCCACCCGCTGCTGCTGACCGCCCGACAGCTGGGTGGGCAGGTGCCGCACCCGGTCGGCGAGGCCGGTCCGGTCGAGGATCTCCCCCAGCCAGGCCCGGTCCGCCCGGCGCCGGGCCAGTCGCAACGGCAGCGTGACGTTCTGCTCGACCGTCAGGGAGGGCAGGAGGTTGAAGGACTGGAAGACGAAGCCGATCCGCTGCCGGCGCAGGACGGTCAGCTCGGTGTCGCCGAGCGCCCCCAGCTCCAGGCCGGCCAGCCGGACCTGCCCGGAGGTCGGGCGGTCGAGCCCGGCGGCGCAGTGCAGGAACGTGCTCTTCCCGGACCCAGAGGGCCCCATCACCGCGGTGAACCCGCCTCGGCAGAATTCCATCGACACCTCGCGCAGGGCGTGCACGGCCCCCGCTCCGCGCCCGTACACCTTGCTCACCCCGTCGAGCCGCACCGCCAGGTCCGGCTCCGAAGTGGAATGGGCCTGTTCCGGATCGCTGGAATCCGCAGTCCGAGAGAAAACGGGAATCCCCTCCTCGATGTGGCGCCGTGCCCTCATTGGCCGCGAGCTTAGCCAGATCCACATTGCCCGCCCGGGACCTCCGACGGCGTCCGGACAGCGCCCGGGCGGCGGCCCCGAAGGCTCCTCCCCAGGTCAACGGGCCACTCAGTCTGCTGGACCGCCCGCCCGGGAGAGTCTGGGCGTGGACAACCCATGGACACATCCATGCGAATCGCATGGGGAATTCCATGGAATACCCCACAGCCAAAAGGCCGCCCGAATACCGGGATCACACTTGTGCAAAATAATCAAACGCCGACCTTCGGAATTGACGAAGAAAATTTCCGGTCCGGCTTTCCGGACTTCCGATGGTTCGCCCCCTGCGTCCGGGGCCCTATGAGGGGCGAGGACCGGCGGAGAGCCAGCCCATCTCCTCGGCGATCCGAATGGCGTCCACCCGGCTGCGTCCCCCGGCCTTGGTCACCGCGGCGGCCAGGTGGTTGCGGGCGGTTCCCGCCGAAATGAACAGCCGGGCGGCGATCTCCGAGACGGAGGCACCTTCCGCGGCCAGGCGCAGGGTGTCGAGCTCCCTGGGCGTCAGCGGATTCTCACGCGCCCCCAGGGCGGCGAGGGCCAGCTCCGGGTCGATGGCACGCTCGCCGGCCGCCACCTTCCTGATCGCCGCCGCCAGCTCCTGGGCCGGGGCGTCCTTGCCGAGGAACCCGAGCACGTGGACGGACATCGCGCTGCGCAGATGCGCGGGTCTCGCCAGCCCGGTCAGGATGAGCGTCCCGCACGTCGGGAGCTTCTCGTGCAACTCGGCCGCGGCCCGGAGCCCGTCCAGACCGGGCATGTCGATGTCGAGCACCGCCACGTCCGGCCGGACCCGCAGAGCCGTCGGCACCACCAGGTCACCACGCTCGACGTCCGCGACGACCTCCAGGTCGTCCTCGTACGCGAGGAGTGCCATCAGCGCGCTGCGCACCATGGCCATGTCCTCGGCCAACAGAACCCTGATCATCCGCGTCCTCCCCTGCCAGGCAACCCCCGCCCGCGCGGCTCCATGAGACAACAGGGCCACGGGCAGCCCGTATCCGATTGATCCACCATGCGTGACCGCGAGCGACGGAAACAACAGTGCGAACCCGATCGAACTACGGCCGGCCCTCCACGAACACGGATCCGACACAACGGACCCGAAGTGGTCCGGACAACACGAGAGCCGCAGGTCAGATGACCTGCGGCTCTCGGTATGGAGCGGGCGACGAGAATCGAACTCGCGCTCTAAGCTTGGGAAGCTCATGTTCTACCATTAAACTACGCCCGCCTGATGAGCCGTCAGAGACCGCTCAATCCAGTGTCACTGTACCCCATTCGCGACTGTGGTTGCACGGCCCGCCCGGGGAGTGGTGGGGCGGGTGAGGGTGGGTGGGGGGCGTACTGTGTGGGCCGCGTACGAGTGCTCCGGCGGGTGGGTTCGGGGCGGCGAGCCACGGTGTGGAATGTCCGGAGCATCCCCTAATGTGACGCTGTCCCGGGGCGAGGTCCCGCGGGGCGCGATGAGTACGGGTGAGTACTGGGTTAGGGATGGGAAGGGGATCGATGGAGCAGCGCGCCGTCGTTCGTTGTGCCGAGGGGCACCTGTTCAGCACCACCACGTTCCCGATGCAGAACCTCGGTCCGGGCCGGCTCGGGCCCGGGCGGCTGATCCGCTGTCCGCAGTGCGGGCGGCTGAGGAGTTCGGTGCTGGCCGACGTGCGGGAGCTGTCGGCGCCGCAACTGGACCGGGCGCTGCGGCTGGAGGCCGCGGAGTTCCTGGCCTGACGGTCGACGCGAGGACGGAACGGGCCCCGGGCGGATTCGTCCGGGGCCCTGTCGTGCACGTAACCTCGAAGCGTGCTGCTCTCTGACAAGGACATCCGGACCGAAATCGACCTGGGCCGGGTCGTCGTCGACCCGTTCGACCCGGCGATGATCCAGCCGTCGAGCATCGACGTGCGCCTCGACCGCTTCTTCCGCGTGTTCGAGAACCACCGCTACCCGCACATCGACCCCTCCGAGGAGCAGCCGGACCTGACCCGGCTGGTGGAGCCCGAGGGCGACGACGCGTTCATCCTGCACCCGGGCGAGTTCGTGCTGGCCTCGACGTACGAGGTCATCTCGCTGCCCGACGACGTGGCGTCCCGGCTGGAGGGCAAGTCGAGCCTGGGCCGGCTGGGCCTGCTGACGCACTCGACGGCCGGCTTCATCGACCCCGGTTTCAACGGTCACGTGACGCTGGAGCTGTCGAACGTCGCGACGCTGCCGATCAAGCTGTACCCGGGGATGAAGATCGGGCAGCTCTGCCTGTTCCGGCTCTCCTCGCCGTCGGAGCACCCGTACGGCTCGGAGCGGTACGGCTCGCGCTACCAGGGCCAGCGCGGCCCGACGCCGTCCCGTTCGTTCATGAACTTCCACCGCACCGACGTCTGATCCGGGCGGAGCGCACGCAGCACGGGCGGGGGGGGCGCGGCGCGCGGGGGGGGGGGGGGGCCGCGGCGCCGCGGCGGGGGGGCGCGGCGCCGGCCGCCCCCAGCGGGG